>PUOA01000285.1 GCA_003551925.1 Paracoccaceae bacterium | reverse complement strand
GGTGCATTCCGGCCCGCGCGCGGCGCTGCCGCATGGCGCGGTGCTGCGCCGGGTGCCGCAGCCGGGCGAGACGCTGATCGCCGGCATCGGCGCCAGCCTCGGCGGCTATCACGCCGAAAGCGGGGCGACCTTCACGCTGGGCGCGCCATCGGCCGAACAGGCGCGGATCATGGCGGCGATGACCGCGTGCAACGCCGCCGCCGCCAGCACCGCCCGCCCCGGCGCGCGCTGCGACGCGGTCAACACCGCCGCGCTGGAGGAGTTGCGCACCGCCGGGCTGGCCGACGCCATCCGCCACCGGATCGGCCACGGCATGGGGCTTGAAGGCCACGAGGCGCCGTGGCTCGCGCCCGGCGACGCAACCCGCGTCGCGGCCGGGATGGTGTTTTCGAACGAACCCGGCGTCTATCGCCCCGGGATCGACGGCTACCGCACCATCAACACCATGATCGTCACCGACACCGGCTGCGAGGTGCCATCGCGCTTTCAGGCCGATTGCCCCGCCGAGACGCGCATCATCCCTCTTTGACCCCTTCGCACAGGAGCCATCCATGCCCGAACCCGCCGCCTGGAAATATCAGAAGATCACCAAGCCGATGTTCGACACGCCCGCGCCCCCGCCGCGGCTGTTTCTGGGCCGGGTGCTGCCCTGCACGGATGCGGGCGTGACCGAGGACGGCTTCGTGCTGGTCGAAGACGGCAAGATCGCGGCCGTGGGGCCGCGGGACGACATGCCCCCCGCGCCTGCGGACTGCGAGACGATCGACACCGGCGGAAAGACCATCATGCCCGGCATGATGAACAGCCACGCGCATCTGAGCTGGGACGGCATCCACGAACTGTCGCAGCAGTCGATGTTCGACGCACCGGAAATCCGCGCCTACAAGGCCGCCGGCAACATGCTGAAATCGCTGCGCGCGGGCATCACGCTGGTCCGCGATCTGGGGGTGCATGACGCGAACCTGTTCACCAAGCAGGCGGTGGCGCAAGGGATCTTTCCGGGGCCGCGGCTGCTGGTCTCGGGCGCCGCGATCATCCAGACCGGCGGGCACACCTATTGGGTGTGTCGCGAAGCGAGCGGCGCCGACGAGATGCGCCGCGCGGTGCGCGAGCAGGTGAAGGGCGGCGCGGACCTGATCAAGATCATGGCCTGCCACGACACGCTGGAATTCACCGATGCCGAGC
Source organism: Paracoccaceae bacterium (assembly GCA_003551925.1). GTDB lineage: Bacteria > Pseudomonadota > Alphaproteobacteria > Rhodobacterales > Rhodobacteraceae > Rhabdonatronobacter. The sequence goes on along the minus strand of PUOA01000285.1, from coordinate 6,372 downwards.
TTGAGGCGGTCATCGACGAAGCCCACCGCAACCGCCTGCCGATCACCGCGCACGCCACCTATGACGCCTGCATCGCGCGCGTGGCCGAGGCCGGGATCGATTGCGTGGAACACGGCGGGTCGATGTCGGATGCGACGATCCAGACCCTGCTGGACCGCAAGATCCCCATCGTGACCACCTTCTCGGCGCTGGTGATCCAGGCCAACGCCGAGATCGCGCGCGCCTTCGGCATCCCCGAATGGAAGATCGCCGAACGCCAGCGCGCGGTGGCCGACAAGACCCGGTTCGACGGGCTGGTGCGCGCGGCAAGGGCGGGCGTGCCCATCGTCTTCGGCACCGATGCCGGCAGCCCGGCGGTGGAGCATGACCAGATCGTCCCCGAACTGGAATTCATGGTCGAGGTGGGCGTCTGCCCCGACACCATGGACGCGCTGCGCGCCATCACCCGGCGCGCGGCGGTGCTCAACGGGTTCGGGGACCGGCTGGGCACGCTGGAACCCGGCAAGCTTGCCGATCTGATCGTCGTCGACGGCAAGCCCGATCAGGACCTGGGCGCGCTGCGCCGGGTGGAGATGACCTTCATCGACGGGCGGAGGATGCACTGACCATGACCGAACACTCGCTGCTGCTGTCGCGGATCGCTCCGCGCATAACCGAAGAAGACGGTGCCTTTCGCTCGAAGATGCTCGGCATCGCCGCCGGGCTGGACGAGGTGATCGCGCTGGGCCGGGGCGACCCGGATTTCCACACCCCCAAGCACATCGCCGAGGCCGCGAAGGCCGCCATCGACGACAACCAGCACCACTACACCGGCCCCACCGGCCTGCCCGCGCTGCGCGAGGCCATCGCCGCGAACCTGCGCGCGGAATACGGGCTGGACTACACCGCCGACGAGATCATCGTCACCGCAGGCGTGCAGGAATCGATCATGCTGTGCATGCTCGCGTTGGTGCAGCCCGGCGACGAGGTTCTGATCACCTCGCCGCGCTTCACCACCTATGACACGGCGGTGACGCTGTGCGGGGGCACCCCGGTGCCTGTGCCGACGTTCGAAAAGGACGATTTCGCGCTTGACGTGGCCGAGATCGAAAAGCGCATCACCCCGCGCACGCGGATGTTCGTGCTGGTCTCGCCCAACAACCCCACCGGCGCGGTCACGCCTCCGGACGTGATCCGCCAGATCGCGGAATTGGCCGAAAAGCACGACATCGTCATCATCGCCGACGAGATCTACGCCAGGCTGATCTACCCCCCGCACGAACACCTCAGCTTCGCCACCCTGCCGGGGATGAAGGGGCGCACGATCACGCTCAACGGGTTCTCCAAGACCTACGCCATGACCGGCTGGCGCGTGGGCTACATGGCCGCGCCGCGCGACGTCGTCGACAAGCTGACCGAACCGCGCCACACGCTGTCGATCAACACCTGCACCGTCTCGCAGCACGCGGCGCTGGCGGCGCTGACCGGCCCGCAGGACGACATGCAGGCGATGTATGACGCCTATGCCGAACGCCGAGCGTGGCTGATGGACGCGCTGACCGAGGCCGGGCTGAGCTACGGCGCGCCGGGCGGGGCGTTCTACATCTATACCAACATCTCCAGCACCGGCATGTCGGCGCCCGAGTTCTGCGAGGGGCTCTTGCGCGAAACCGGAGTGATGGTGTTCCCCGGCACCATGTTCGGCGACGACAGTGCCGATTACATCCGCATCAGCTACCTGCAGCCGCTGCCGCTGATCCGCGAGGCGATGGCCCGGATCAAGCGCTTCATCGACACCCGGAAAGGCGCCGCATGACCCCCGATCCGAAGGAAAAATTCGTCGGCATCCAGATCAGCCCGATCAGCTTCATCGACGAGGGCGTGGACGCGGTGCTGGACACGTTGCAGAACCGCGTCGGCGTCAACGTGCTGATGCTGGGCACGGTGTCGTGGCTTGGGCTGAAGACCGGGCGCTCGATCAGCCATGAGCTCGACGGCTGGCCCGACCACGGCGTGCCGGAGCCGTTCTCGATGATGGGCGGGGCCTATTACACCCCCGATCCGCGCTATTTCCAGAACACCCTGATCAAGGATTTCCGCGCCAGGGACCCGGAATTCGAGGGCAAGGACATCCTGGAGATGGTGATCCCCGCCGCGCATGCGCGCGGGATGCAGGTCTATGTCGAACTGATGGAGCCGTTCTTCAAATACGCGGGCCACGGGTCGGTGAACTCCATCGACATCCCCAACCTTGCCCAGTGCCTGGAGATCGACGTCTACGGCCGGCACAAGGACGAGCCCAGCACATCGAACCCCGATTACCGGCGCTGGATCCACGGCATCATCGAGGACCAGGTCCGCAACCACGACATCGACGGCATCATGTGGTGCAACGAGCGCAACTCGCCGCTCGATCAGATGATGCAGGGGCAGGCGCCGGGGGATTTCTCGGACGCCGCGCGGGCCGAGGCCACCGCCCGCGGCATCGACGTCGAAGCCTGCCGCCGCGCACTGATCGAGATGCACCGCTTCTTCCAGGCCGCCCGCGCGGGCGAAGACTTCGACGACGGCGCCTTCATCACCTTCGTGCGGATGCTGCTCAAGCACCCCGAGGTGCTGATCTGGGAACGCTTCTGGCTGGAGCGCAACAAGGATCTGGACCGTGAACTCTACGGCATGGTCAAGTGGTGCAAGCCCAACCTGCCCTTCGGGCTGAACGTCTGGAACCGCAACCATTTCAACCTGTTCCGCCGCGCGCAATGGCCGTGGGAGGAGCAGACCATGTATGCCGACTGGGTGAAGCCGATCACCTATCAGCACCAGTCGGGCGAGATCTGGCACAAGGAGTTCGGCTTCTTCCACAAGACCATCCTGCGCGATTTCGACCCCGGCACGGCGGCGGCGGTGATGCAGGGGATCCTCGGGCTGAACGAGGCACCGCTCGACCAGGTGATCCAGACAGGGATGGACCCCGACACCTATGTCCACGGCCAGTGCGCCGACGCGCTGCGCGGCGTGCATGGCCGCGCCAAGGTGTTCATGGGGCTGGGGATCGACGCCCCGCGCGTGCGCGCCGATCAGGCGAAATGCACGCCCGATATCGCCTATCGCTCGGTCATGGCGACGTATCGTGCGGGCGGGCACGGGGTGGTGCTGTCGCCCAACTACGCCTCGATGCACCTGACCAATCTGGACGGGGTGGCAAAGGCGCTGACCGAACTGGGGCTGAAGACATGAGCCTCAAGCTGCTGGTGCAGGGCGGCGCGGTGCTGCTGCCCGACGGTCTGCACCGTGTCGATCTGGGTGTGGCGGCGGACGGGACGGTTGCGGGGCTCTACACGCCCGGCACCGCGCCCGAGGCGTCCGAGGTCATCGACGCCACCGGGTTGCAGGTGCTGCCCGGCATCGTGGACATCCATTTCCACGTCCGCGCGCCCGCCTATCCCGAACGCGGCACGGTGCAATCCGAGACCCGCGCGGCGGCGGCGGGCGGGGTGACGACAATCTTCGAGATGCCGATCTCGAAGCCCTGCTGCGCCAGCCCGGAGGAACTGATCCGCCGGCGCGCGCATTTCGCCGAAAATGCGGTAGTGGATTTCGGGCTCTATGTCGCGCCCGGTGACCTCACCGAGGCCAGCCGCGACGCGATGCTGGCCGAGGGCGCGATCGCCTTCAAGATCTTCACCACGCCCGCGCCGCCGGGGCGCGCGGACGAGTTCGACGGCCTCGCGCTGCCCGGGGCGGCCGAGCAGCTGCGCGCGCTGGAACTGGCGGCAGCGAGCGACCGGCCCATCGTGGTGCACGCCGAAGACGCCGCGCTGCTGGCGCATTTCGGCGCGCGGGCCGAGGCGCTCGACCCGGCCGACGCCGCCACCCACAACGCCAGCCGCCCGGCGATCTGCGAGGCGGTGTCCGTCGCGCAGCTTCTGACCATGAACATCACCGCGCGCGCGCGGCTGCACATTGCCCATGTCACCAGCGCGGCGACGGTGCAGGTGCTGCGCGCCTTCGCCGGCACCTCGGACTTCACCGCCGAGACCTGCCCCCAATACCTGTTCGCCACCGAAGCCGACGTGGCCCGCGCCGGGGTCTTCGGCAAGGTCAACCCGCCCATTCGCGCGCAGGCCGATCAGGACGCGCTGTGGCAGGCCATCGCCGACGGGGTGATCACCCATGTCACCACCGACCACGCACCCTTCGCGCGCGCCGAAAAGGCCGCGTCGATCGGCAATTTCCCCGCTGCCCCGCCCGGCGCGCCGGGGATCGAGTTCATGCTGCCCGCGATGCTGGACGCGGTGGCGGCGGGACGGCTGAGCCTGAAGCGCGCGCATGACCTGCTGTGCGCGAACGGGGCGCGGCGCTACGGGATCTGGCCGCGCAAGGGCGCGCTGCTGCCCGGAAGCGACGCCGACATCACGCTTGTGGACCCTGCGGCCGAAACCGTGATCGCCGCCGACACGCTGCACACCCATGCCCGCGACTGCGCGCAGCTGTTCGAGGGCCGCCATCTGCGCGGCAAGGTGGTGCGCACCATCCTTGCCGGGCGCACCGTGTTCGCCGACGGCACGGTCACCGGCATCCCCGGCACCGGGCGCCACATCCGCCCGCCCGCATGACGCCCCCCCCGCCCGCCGAGACCATGCAGCCGGCCGACACGCGCAGCTGGCGCGCCGGGCTGGCGGTGCTGGGGCGGGTGCTGCGGCTGGCGCGGGCCACCCCGTGGCAAGCAGCGGGCGCGCTGGTGGCGACGGTTGCGGCGGTGGGGATGCAGCTGCTGATCCCGCTTCTGCTGGGCCGCGCGGTCGACCAGACGCAGGCGCTGGTCACCGATGCCGACGCCGCGCGCTCTGCGCTGATGGCGACGGCGGCGCTGGTGCTGCTGGTGTCGGTGCTGCGCGGGGCCTTCACGACGGTCCAGAACTACTGGGCCGAGGCCGTCGGCCACACCATCGGCCACCAGCTTCGGTTGCAGGTCTATGCCAAGGTGCAGACGCTGTCCTTCGGGTTCCATGACCGCGTGCATTCGGGCGATCTGATCACGCTGGGGATGCTGGACCTCGAAGGCGTGCGGATGTTCTTTTCCACCGGTGTGGTGCGGATGGTGCTGCTGTCGATGCTGCTGGGGATCGGCGCGTGGCTGTTGCTGTCCACCGATCTGGCGCTGGGGCTGCTGGCGCTGAGCTTCGTGCCCTTCGTGGCGTGGCGGTCGTCGGTGTCGCAGCTGCGCCTGCGCGGCACCTGGCTGGAACTGCAGCAGCGGCTGTCGGTGCTCTCGCGCGTGATGGAGGAGAACCTCGCCGGCATCCGCGTGGTGCGCGCCTTCGCCGCGCAGGCGCATGAGATGGGGCGCTTCCGCAAGGCCTCGACCGACGCGCTGGAGCTCGCGCATGAGCGCGTGCAGATCCGGGTGCGCAACACCTCGGCGATGACGTTTTCGTTTCTGGTGGCAATGGGGCTGGTGCTGTGGGTCGGCGCCGGCAAGGTGGCGGCGGGCGAGATCACGGTCGGCACGCTGGCCACGTTCCTGACCTTCATGACCATCCTGCAGATGCCGGTGCGCCAACTGGGCATGCTGGTCAACTCGTTCGCGCGCACGGCCACCTGCGGGGGGCGGCTGTTCGCGCTGCTCGATCTGGAGCCCGCGGTGCGCGATGCGCCGGGTGCGCAGCCGCTGCGGATCACCGACGGCACGCTGCGCTTCGAAAACGTCGATTTCACCTATCCCGGCGCGGGCGACACGCGGCAGCTGTCGCAGGTCAGCTTTACCGCCAGGCGCGGCCAGATCATCGGGCTGATGGGCGCGCCCGGCAGCGGCAAGTCCACGCTCGCGCATCTGATCGCGCGATTCTACGATGTCACGCGGGGGCGCATCACGATCGACGGGCAGGATATACGCGCGGTCACGCTGGGGTCGCTGCGCCGCGCGGTGGCGGTCGTCCAGCAGGATGTGTTCCTGTTCACCACCACGCTGGAGAACAACATCGCCTATGGCGCGCCCTGGGCCGCGCGCCCCCAGATTGCCCGCGCCGGTCAGGCCGCACAGATGCACAGCTTCATTCAGACGCTGCCACAGGGTTACGGCACGGTCGTAGGCGAGCGCGGCGCGTCATTGTCCGGCGGGCAGCGACAACGCATGTCGATCGCGCGGACATTGATGCTGGATCCGGCCGTTTTGGTATTTGACGACAGCACGGCCGCCATCGACGCGCGCACCGAGGATGCGATCCTGGATGAAATCCGCGCCCGTGCGGCGGATCGAGTGACTCTGATCATCGCACATCGGCTGAGTTCGCTGCGCCATGCCGACCGCATCCTGTTTCTGGAACACGGGCGTATCGTGGAAGATGGCAGCCATGACGAATTGCGCGCGCTTGGCGGGCGCTACAGCGCATT
>PUOA01000066.1 GCA_003551925.1 Paracoccaceae bacterium | reverse complement strand
TGGCCGCGACCGCGAACATGCCGTTGAACAGCCCCAGCACCACCACCAGCGGCACCAGCGGCAGCGCCAGCGGTGCGGCAAGCGCAATCGCGCCCAGCGCCACGGCCGAGCCCAGACACCCCGCCACCACCCAGGCGCGCAGGCTGCCGATGCGCAGCCCCGTGGCCAGCAGCCCAACGCAGAGCATGCCCAGGAACACGCCGCCATTCTGCGCGCCCGACATCGACGTGGTCTGCCCGGGCGTCATGCCGAAGACCAGCCCGCCATAGGGTTCGACGATCAGCTCCTGCATGAAATAGGCGGTCATCGACAGGAACACGAACAGCGTGAACTGGCGTGCGCGGCGCTCGGCCCAGATCTCGCGGATGCCGTCGCGGAACCGCATCGGGGGCGGGGCAGGGCGGAACACCACCGAGCGTTCGATCCCGTGCACCATCAGCGCGGTCAGCGCAAACGCGCCGGTGACCACGATGGCGACGATCGTCAGCAGCCGCGCATGGCTGTAGGGGTCCAGGAACTGCCCGGCGACGATGGCCGTCAGCGCGATCCCGGCGATCATCATCAGCCAGGTGATCGTCGCCGCCGCCGGTCGGCGATGCGCCGCGGTGGCCGTGGCCAAGAGCGCCAGCAGCGAGGTCCCCGATGCACCCACGCCAAGCCCGATCAGCGCATAGGCCAGCAGCGACAGCACCAGCCCCGCGCCGAACGACGCCTCCAGCAGCGGGATCGCCAGCGCGGCACCCATGCCGCCCACGCCCAGCGCTGCCATCCCGATCAGGATCCAGCGCGTGCGGTTGCCGTTCTGGTCGGCCAGAAAGCCCCAGTTGGGCCGGGTGATCTGCACCCCGTAATGCAGCGCGACCAGAAACCCCGGCAGCACCACCGGCAGCGCGAGTTCAACCACCATCAACCGGTTCAGGGTCGAGGTCATCAGCACCACGATCGCGCCGAGGCACATCTGCACCGCGCCGAGGCGGAAGATCTGGAACCAGCTCAGCGTCATCCGGCGAACTCGATCCCGCGCAGCGCGAAGGCGGCGACCATCATGCCCAGCACGTAGGGACCGACCCCGGTGCCGTTGAACCACGGCGCAAGGCCCGCCGGGTCCTGCACCCAGCGCCGCATCGCCCAGAGCTGCGCGAGCATGCCCAGCGCGATGATGCCCGCATGGATCGGGGCGCCCCAGATCACCAGCAGCGCCACTACCAGAAGCTGCGCCAGCATCATCACCGTGCAGGCGATGGTGGCGGCGTCCTTCGGCCCGTAGACCACGGGCAGTGAACGGATGCCCAGCTGGCGGTCACCCTCGATCGCCTTGAAATCGTTGATGGTCATGATCCCGTGCGCGCCGAGAGCGTAGAGCGCGGCGATGGTCACCACCTCGAACGGGGGCGCGCCGGCGGCCACCACGGCGGCGGCGGTGAACCACGGCAGCCCCTCGTAGCAGATGCCGACCAGCCCCGGCCCCCACCAGCCCGAGCGCTTCAGCCGGATGGGTTCCACCGAATAGGCCCAGGCCGCCAGCACCGCGGCGACGGTCGCGCCGAAGCCCCACGGCCCCAACTGCCAGCCCACCACCAGCGCCAGCGCCGACATGGCCAGCGCGATATACATCCCCCAGCGGCCCGGAATGCGGCCCGAGGGGATCGGTCGGTTCGGCTCGTTGATCGCGTCCACATGCCGGTCGCACCAGTCATTCGCCGCCTGGCTCATGCCGCAGACGATGGGGCCGGCCAGGATCACGCCAAGGATCACCAGCGCCCAACTGTCCGGCCAGACGCCGATCGAGACCACGCCGCACAGATACGCCCACATCGGCGGAAACCATGTCACGGGCTTGAGCAATGTCAGCACCGCGCGCGGTTCGGGCAGGGTGCGGGAGGCGGGGGCAAGCGTGGCGTCGGTCATGGTGTCAACTTCGGTTCCCGATTGTTTTGTAAACTTTGGCAGACAGCCTTGAGTCGTTCAACTGTAAACTTGTCCTGACATCCCGAAAAATGCCGCGGTCCCGCACGCCCCTTGCGCGCGCAAGCGCGCAGCGCCCCCGAGGCGCGCAGGGTGGGCGGGTGGGCGCGGCTCGGGGGCGCTCTCAGCCCGGACGTGTCAGCCCGCCCGAGGGTCCGGGGAACAGCGTGAAGCGGCACGCCGGCGCGCCGCAGGCGCAGCATTCGGTTTCCAGAACCTGCACCCCGGGCCAGACCAGCGCCGAGAACAGCCGTTCGAACACGGCAGCGTGCCAGTGGCAGATCGGCGCGTCGGCAGGGCCTTCGGCCAGCGGGTTGGCGGCGATCTCGAAGGCCAGCGGCCGGCGCGATGCCACGCGGAACGCGCCCGAGCCCGCAAAGGTCCAGGCATGTTTCGCGATCGCCGCCGACAGCAGCCGCGCGCCCAGCGGCGCGGGCAGCGCGCGGATCAGCCGCTGTGCCGCGCGCGGGATCCGGTTGGCAAGGATATAGTCCCCCGTGCCCAGCCCCGCCGCGCGCTGGATCGCCGGCGCGCGGTCGGGCAGGAACAGCCGCACCGCATGGTGCAACCGCGCGACCTGATCCTCGGGCAGCATCCCGGCGTCGGCGGGCGGCTCGGCGACCGCCGCCTGATAGAGCAACGCGCCGCGCAGCGCTTCGCCGATGGCCGCGTCCAGGACCGGCAGGTGCTGGAGCACCGCGTTGGGGCCGATTCGCGCAATTGCGGGAGAGGCGGCGCTCATGGCTTACTCCGCCGGTTCGCGAATCGCGGCGGGCCGGGCGCCGTTGGGCATCCTGAAGGGCCGCGCGGCCTTGTCGGCCTGTTCAAGCTCGTCGTCGCTGAGCTGTTCGGAGCCGCCCCCGCAAGCCCGCGCCGCGGCGCGTTCCTTCATCTGGGCGCGCACGGCTTCGCGGCGTTCGGCGGCGCGCGCGGCCTTGTCGGCCGAGGCCTCCCAGTCGGCCATCTGCGCATCGGCGATGGTGCGGCTCATGTCGAAGCCGAAATCGAGCTCGTCGCGCGACTTGAAGCTGAAATAGTCGGTCTTGCCCAGATCGTAGAACTGCCGCTGCACCCCGGCGCGCAGGAACGCCTTCAGACAGCCCAGCAGATAGCGCCGCCGGTAGCCGGTGCCGCGCCACGGATAGTGGAACAGCGCCTTCTGCATGTAGAAGCGGCGATAGTTGTTCAGCACCCCTTCGAGCAGCCTGCCGCGGGTCATTTCCTTGGGCTTCATGATCGGGGTGACGAAGTTGTATTTCGAATAGTCGAACACCTCGACCTGATCGCGCAGCTCCTGGAACAGCGGGGTGAAGGGCCAGGGCGTGTACATCGCCCAGTTGGCCAGATCGGGCTGCCAGTCCCAGGCCATGCGGTAGGTCTCTTCCAGCGTCTCGGGGGTTTCGTTGTCCAGCCCCACGATGAACTGCGCCTCGACGAAGATGTCGGCCTCGCGCAGCAGCCGGATCGCCTCCTTGTTCTGGGCGACGGTGGTTTCCTTGTTGAACTGGTTGAGCTTCATCTGCGCCGCCGCCTCGGTGCCGAGGCTGATATGCACCAGGCCGGCCTTGCGGTAGAAGGACAGCAGGTCGCGGTCGCGGTAGATGTCGGTGACGCGGGTGTTGATGCCCCATTGCACGCGCTCGGGCAGGCCGCGGGCGATCAGTTCCTCGCAGAACTGGATGAATTTCTTCTTGTTGATGGTGGGTTCCTCGTCGGCGAGGATGAAGAAGCCGACACCGTGATTGTCCACCAGATCCTCGATCTCGTCCACCACGGCGATGGGGTCGCGCACCCGGTAGTCGCGCCAGAACTTCCACTGGCTGCAGAAGCTGCAGGTAAACGGGCACCCGCGCGCCATGTTGGGGATGGCGACGCGGACGCCCAGCGGGATGTAGATGTATTTCTCCCATTCAAGGATCGACCAGTCGGGGTTGATCTTTTCCAGATCCTTGACGGTCGAGGCCGCGGGCGTGGCCACGATCTCGTCGCCATCGTGAAAGGCAAGGCCCTTGATCGACTTGCGGTCCGCCGGCCAGCGCCCTTCGGCGATGGCGTTCATCAGCTCGACGACGATCTCCTCGCCCTCGCCGCGCACGATCACGTCGACCCAGGGCGCTTCGGTCAGGACCTGGCGATACATGAAGGTCGCATGCACCCCGCCCAGCACCCGCACCGCGTTCGGCACCACCTCGGCGGCGTCGCGCAGCACTTCCTCGGCCTCGTAGATCGAGGGCGTGATCGCGGTCACCCCCACCACATCGGGCTGCAGCTCGGCCAGCTTCACGCGCAGCGCGCCGTGATCGATATGGTTGGTCATCGCGTCGATGAAATGGATGTCGTCATAACCGGCGGCGCGCAGGTGGCCGGTCAGATACGCCACCCAGGCCGGCGGCCAGTTGCCGGCGATCTCGGCGCCGCCGGAGTGATAGTTCGGGTGGACAAAGACGATGCGCATGAGGGGCCTCCGGACTGAGTGTCACGATAAACTGACACACATGGCGTCAGCCTGGATTGACACAGATCAATCTGAAGGGGTCGCGGCGCGCAGTTATTCCTCTTCGCGGCTCAGCAGGCCGTATTTGCGCAGCTTCACATACAGCGACTGGCGCGACAGGCCCAGCATCTCGGCGGCGGCAACGCGGTTGTTGCGGGTCAACTCGATCGCGGTCTCGATGCAGATCTTCTCGACCATGTTCGTGGTCTCGCCCACGATGTCCTTGAGGTTCGACGAGCCGACCAGCTCCATCACGTTGCGCATGCTGTCCTCGCCCAGCGCGAAATCCCCGCGCAGCGCGGTGGACGAGGTCGCGTCGCGGATGATCAGCGCAAGCTTGGGGTCGGTGCGGTCCTGCAGCCATGTCGCCGACAGTTCGACCTGGATATGGGCGTCGAAATCGGTGGACAGGCTGGTGGCATAGTTGCGCAGATGCCCCGCGCGGCGGGCGTTTTCCAGCAGCACCTTCAGGTCGACCGCCCCGCGGGCCAGAAAATCGCCGATGCTGCGTCCGATCACCTGCGCCTGGCTGTGCGAGTCGGTCAGGTTCAGGAAGGACTCGCTGGCCGATTCGATCACACCGTCCTTGTTGGTGAAGACGATGGCATCGCTGCCGCGCTGGTAGAGCTGGCACAGATCCGAGGCAAGCGGCCCGATCGACGGAGCCGCCCGGCCCGGGTCGGCCAGCCGGCAAAAGACCAGCCGCTGACCCGCTGCACGAAACAGGCGCGGGTGGATCTCGACCGGGGTGCGGCCATGCGCGGTGGTCAGCTCGATCGGATCGGAAAACCGCCCGGACCCGCTGGTGCCCAGCCGTTCCATCAGATCCGCCGCCTCGCCGTTGTCGAACTGCGCCTCCAGTGGCGCGCCGATCAGGTCGGCGCGCGCCTTGCCCAGCAGCAGCGCGGCATTGTGGTTCACATCCACGATCTTGCCGGTTCCGACCGCCACCAGCGCCACGGCATCGGTGGTGAACTCCATCAGCAGGCGGTAGCGGGTGTCGGCCTCGCGCTGCGCCTCGTAGTCGCGTTCGAGCGCCACCTGCGCGTTGAGCAGTTGCTGCTGGATCTCGATCACCGGGCGCTGGTCGCGCCCCAGCAGCAGGACCGCGTCGTCGTCGGCCATCGGGTGCAGCGAATAGCGCACCGGAAAGCTGTCCTCGCCGGCGGGGGTGTGCATCAGCTCGGCCCAGCGATACTTGCCACGGTCATCTGACATCTGCCCGGACAGGTCATCGATCGCCGCGCGCAGCTTTTCCGCCGATTCGGTGTCCACAAGCGCGAACAGGTCTTGGCCGGGCCAGGCGGCGGCCTCCTTGAACAGGCGGCTTTCCTGCCCCGACACCGCGTGCCGGATCTGACCCGATGGATCGACCACCAGCGCGATGTCGCACGATGTCGCAAGGATGCCCGAGAACATGTCGCTGCCGAAAAGGGGCCTCGCGCCGCTTGACGTGAATGTCATGCCGTCATTGGTCACAGCGCGGTCTCTCCTGTTCGTCACGTCCCCGGAGGGCGGGGGGCGCGACATGTCGTGCGGCCTTACTGGGCCGCCCGATCCTGATGGATCAGGCCGGTCGCCGAGAGCGCCTCGGCAATGCATGTTGTTGCGTAGTCGGCGCCGGTGTCGTCGGCGAGCCCCGGCATTTCTACCGCAAGCGGACCGCCGATGATGACCGGAACTGACACCACAGAGTCACGTTTGATCGTCTTCACCATTTTTCGAGAAGGTTCAAGCAACGAGCGATTCGCGACCGAGATCATCACCGCGTCGAACTCGTTCTCGGCCACGATTTGCGCAAGCCGCCGCGTCGACGGCATGAATTCCAGCTTCACCGACACGCCCAGCCGCCGCAGCTGGTGCGAGGCGATGATGGCGCCCAGCGTGTGCTGTTCGCCCTGCGGCACCGTCAGCAGCACGCGCAGATCCGCCCCCACCGGCGCCGCGTCGGCGATCCAGGCCCGGCCGATCACGCGCAGAAGCGCCTGCAGCCGCGCGATCGCCACCGAGGTGCCGAGCACGTCAAGCTCGCCCGCATGCCAGGCGGCACCGATCCTGTAGGCGGCCTTGGGGATGTAGACATCCACCACCCGCTCGGCCGGGATGCGTTCGGCCGTGATGCGGCGCACGATCATGTCCAGCAGTTCGGGGTGGCCGGTGCGCGCGTGGCGCACCATGAGCGCGAGCATGTCGCGCGCGGCTTCCCCGCGATCGATGCACCCGCCGCCGACGACCTGGCGCACGACATGCAGCGCGAAGCGTTCGACGCTGGCATCGCCGCGATGCAGGTCCTGTTCGAGATTGATCTGCAAGCCGTCCATCCGTGTTCCCCTCCCCCCGGGAGATAGATGCGATCGGGCGCCCATGCGCGCCGGATCGGTGCAGGGCCGTTGCTCCTAGCAGACACCCCCGCAAGTGTCCCCGAATCGCGGAATGTTGTCAAAACAAACTTACACCCGGCATCGGGATTTCTGCACACCGGCGTATGCCGGATGTAGCGCTTGGAAAATAAACGCTGTAAAACAATGATCTGGATCAAATTCGCGGCGCCCGGAGGCGTCAAGTCGGGCGCAGACTGTCAACCGAAAGGGTGTAAGTTTTGATTGACAGTCCGTGGTGCGCTGCCTAATTTCGACGTCAGGGAACGCCACGGCGCCGGGAGGTTCTACATGGTGCAGCGCGACGACATGGCAGCGGCAGGGCAACCGCTCTACACGCCCGAACAGCGCGCGCGGCGCGACGCGTCGCGCTGGACGCTGGTGCAGGGCGTGCTTGCGCCCGCGCAGTTGCTGGTCTGCATCGTCTCGGCCGTGCTGGTGGTCCGCTTCCTGATGACCGGCGAGGGCTACGGTGCCGCCACCGCCTCGGTGCTGATCAAGACCGGGTTTCTCTATCTGATCATGGTCACCGGCGCGATCTGGGAGAAGGAGGTCTTCGGCCAGTATCTCTTTGCGCCCGCCTTCTTCTGGGAAGACTTCGTCAGCTTCGGCGTGATCGCGCTGCACACCATTTACGTGGTGGCGCTGCTGGCCGGGTCGATGGACGCGCAGGGGCTGATGTGGCTCGCGCTGCTTGCCTATGTCGTCTACGTCATCAACGCCGCTCAGTTCATCTGGAAACTGCGCATGGCTCGGCTCTCGGCTGCCGCCGAG
>PUOA01000309.1 GCA_003551925.1 Paracoccaceae bacterium | reverse complement strand
CGGGCTGGACGCGCTGCCCGCCGATTCGTCGCATATGGTGTTCCACGCCGGCACCCGCGCCGACGGCGCCCGCGTGCTGGCCGATGGCGGGCGCGTGCTGAACGTCACCGCGCGCGGCGCCACGCTGGCCGAGGCGCAGGCGCGCGCCTACGCCATGGCCGCGCGCATCGACTGGCCCGAGGGTGTCTACCGCCGCGATATCGGCTGGCGCGCGCTGGGCTGAGCCTCAGATCTGCTTTTCGGGCATGAACACCTTCAGCCCGTCCAGCGCGTCCGAGACCTTGAGCTGGCAGGTCAGGCGCGAGCGCTCGGTGTCGGGCTCGTAGGCGAAGTCCAGCATGTCCTCTTCCATGGCGTCCTTGGCCGGCAGCTTCTCGACCCAGGCCGGATCGACATAGACATGACAGGTGGAGCACGCGCAGGCGCCGCCGCAATCGGCCTCGATCCCCGGGATGCCGTTGTCGCGCGCGCCTTCCATCACGGTCAGCCCGTTGGGCACGTCGACCACATGCTCGGTGCCGTTGAATTCCACGTAAGTGATCTTTGCCATGTCGTCCCTCGTCTGCGCGGCCCGGCGCGGGGCCTGATCCGGTGTCGCGGCGGAGATAAGCCCTAATTTCGCGATTGACCAGCGGTTCCGATGCCGGGGTGCGGGACGGTTTGCCGCCTTGTGCCACAATTCGACCCGGAGTCGCCCTGATTTGGCTCGAATCGGATTGTTTCCTGTGCGCAGACAAACCGACGCGCGGCAGCGAACAAGGGGGCCGAGATGACGGAGGCAGGGGTTGCACGGCTGGGCATGGTGGTTGCGGCGCTGGCCTGCCTGGCGGCGATGGCCGCCTGCGCGCCCGGGCAGGACCCGCAGCAAGCCAGCCGCGGGCTCAGCGCGTCGGTGCAGGACGTGCCCACCGCCGACGCCGACCCGCAGGGCGGTTGCTGGGGCGTGGATGCGGCGCTGCACGGCGCCGGTGTGCTGCGCGAGCCGGTCGAGATTCCCTGCCCCGAGCTTGTGGACCGCAACTTCGTCAACGCGCTCCAGCGCGCGCTGGCCGTGCGCGGCTATCACGAGGGCCGCATAACCGGCGAGATGGACCCCCACACCCGCGCCGCCGTGCGTGCCTTCCAGGCGGGGACCGGCTTCGACAGCGACGTGTTGACGCTGGCCAATGCGCGCCGACTGGGGCTGGTGGTCTACGCGTCCGGCGATCTGTGACATCGCCCGCTTTCACGTGTCCCCGCCTTCACGTGTCCCCGCTTTCACGTGTCGTTGAGACGCCGTTACAGTCTTTGCGTTTTTCGCTTCGCCGCCTATGTTCCAGCCGACGCCCACCGACGCTGGTTCGACTATACATATGCGGGGAGACCACGCACTCATGAGACCCGAGATCGCTATCGGCGCCGCGCCGCGCCCAGTCGCGGCGCGCGCCTTCGCGGCGCTTGCCTTCGTCCTTTCGATCACGCTGGCGCTGGTGTTGTTCACCGGCGCCGCTCAGGCGCAGGATCGACCGTCCAGCTTTGCCGACCTGACCGAAAGCGTCAGCCCGGCGGTGGTCAACATCACCACCAGCACCACCGTTGCCGGGCGCACCGAGCAGGCGCCGCAACTGCCCGACGGATCGCCCTTCGAGGATTTCTTCCGCGACTTCTTCGAGCGCGATGACCGTCCCCGCCAGAGCCAGGCGCTGGGGTCGGGGTTCGTGATTTCCGAGGACGGCTTTCTGGTCACCAACAACCACGTCATCGACGGCGCGGATGAGATCCTGATCGAGTTCTTCGACGGGCTCGAACTGCCCGCCGAGATCATCGGCACCGACCCCGCGACCGATCTTGCGCTGCTCAAGGTCGAGCATGACGCGCCGCTGCCGTTTCTGGAATGGGGCGACGCCGAGGCGTCGCGCGTCGGCGACTGGGTGATCGCCGTGGGCAACCCGCTGGGACAGGGGTTTTCGGTCAGCGCGGGGATCATTTCGGCCCGCGGCCGGGCGCTGCAGGGCAGCTTCGACGACTACATACAGACCGACGCGGCGATCAACCGCGGCAATTCGGGCGGGCCGCTGTTCAACATGGACGGCGAGGTGATCGGCGTGAACACCGCGATCCTGTCGCCCACCGGCGGGTCGATCGGGATCGGTTTCGCGATGTCGTCCAACGTCGCCGTGGGCGTGATCGAACAGTTGCGCGAGTTCGGCTCCACCCGCCGCGGCTGGCTGGGCGTGCGCATTCAGGACGTGACCCCGGAGATGGCCGAAGCACTGGGGCTTGACGTCGCCGAGGGTGCGATGGTCACCGATGTCATGGAAGGCCCGTCCCTGGAGGCCGGCATGCAGACCGGCGACGTGATCCTGCGGTTCGAGGATCAGGGCGTCGCCGACACGCGCCAGCTTGTGCGCCGCGTGGGCAATGCCGCCGTGGGCAGCGACGTCGAGGTCGTGGTGTTCCGCGATGGCGAGGAGGTTACGCTGACCGTGACGTTGGGCCAGCGCGAGCTTGCACAAGGCGAAGGCATGGCCGAGCCCCCGGCCCCCGCGGAACCGATGGTCGAGGAGTTCCTGGGCATGACGCTCGAACCCCTGACCGACGCGCTGCGCGACGAACTGGGGCTTGCCGGTGATGCGACCGGCCTGGTGGTGCGCGACGTCGCCGCGGGCAGCGACGCCGAGCAGAAGGGGGTGCGCGCGGGCGATCTGATCACCGAGGCCGGCCAGGCCCCCCTGAGCAGCATCGCCGAGTTGCAGGAGCGCGCCGAAGATGCGCGCGAAGCCGGGCGGCGGTCGCTGCTGGTGCTGCTGCGCCGCGACGGCGACCCGCGCTTCGTGGCGCTGAACGTCGAAGAGGACTGACCGCGTCCCGGCGCGCAACATCGCCACCCAGCGGGCCGGTGCCTTGGAAACAGGTGCCGGCCCGATGCGTTTGCAGCGTTGATCGACCTCGGCGCCGGGCGGCGCCATCGCCCTGGACGGGACAGTGTCCGCGGATCACCCTCCGCCGATGCGCGGCGGTTTTTGGCCTTGCCTCCGCGCAGGGTGCCTCGGTCTGGCCGGTGATCACCCTAGTCCCGCAGCCCGGCGCGCCGCGCGGCGCGCTGGATGGCGGCGACGGTTTCACCGGGGCGCGCGTGGTGGGGCATGTGGCCGACCCCATCCAGCCGCACGAGATTGGCGTCGGGCAGGTCGGTCAGCAGGCGCTCGGAGTGCAACGCGATGCCCACGGTGGTGTCGGCGGTGCCGTGCAGGATCTCGACCGGCAGGTCGAGCGTGGGGTAATCGACGTGCATCTCCTCGACATACGCGCGCAGGGCGTTGATCTGCACCACGTTCGCGGCCAGCTGGCTGCGGCGCAGCGACAGATCCAGCCCGATGTGCCCGGTGTAACCCTCGGGGACCGGATCGGGCTCGAAGATACGCTCGACCACCGCCTCGGCGCGCCCGCGCGGCGCGAAGGCCGAGACCAGCGGCAGCACCATCCCGCGCCCGATGGCGGTGTCGGCGAGGCGATACCACACCCCAAGATCGCCCGGCCAGGGGTGCGAGGCCGGCGCCACAAGCACCAGCGCGGCGGTGTCCTGCGGCGCGCGCAGCGCCCAGCCCAGCGCCACCGCACCGCCATAGGAATGACCCAGCACGATCGGGTTTTCAACGTCGAGCTGCGCGGCGGCGGCGCGCAGCACGTCGGCCTGCGCGAGCGGGCTTTGCTCGATCCCCTCCTGCCGGTCGGACCAGCCCAGCCCGGGGCGGTCGAAGGCGATGACGCGGAAATCATCGGTCAGCCGGTCCATCAGGTCGAAGGTGAAATCGCGCAGGTTGCCGCTGGCGCCGTGGATCATCACCAGATCGGGGCCGTCGCCGCGCACCACCGCGTGAACACGGCGGCCGTTGACCTCGACGAAGGCGCCTTTGGGGGGTGTCATCTCGGTCGATACCTGCTCGCGCGCCTCGGCCCGGTGATCCAGCAGCGCCGCGCAGCCGCTCAGCGCCACCGCGATCACGGTGGCCTGAAAGGTTCTAGCGGCCGATCTGCGCAAGGTCATAGGGCGTGGTCTGGTAAATCTCGTTGATCCAGTTGCCATATAGAAGGAACGCGTGGCTGCGCCAGCGATTGAGCGGTGCGCGCGCGGGATCGTCATCGGGGAAGTAGTTGCGCGGCACGTCGATGTGCTTGCCCGCGGCGATGTCGCGGTCGTATTCCTCCTTCAGGGTGGTGCTGTCGTATTCCAGATGGTTGAGCACCACCAGCGCGCGGTGCGCGGGGTCCGCGATCAGGCACGGATCACCCGCCTCCGAGGCGATCAGCGTCTCCACCCCCGGCGCGGCGTCGATGTCGGTCTGGCGCAGCTCGGTCCAGCGGCTGACCGGGATCAGGATGTCATCCGAGAACCCGCGCAAGTAAGGCGAGGCCGGCGCCAGCGTGCGGTGCCGGTAGCAGCCGAAGGCCTTGGCCGGCAGCATGTGCTTGGGGATCTTGTGGAAATGCCACAGCAGCGCCATGCCGCCCCAGCACACCCCGAAGGTCTGGTGAACATGGGTGCGGGTCCACTCGAACACCTCGGTCAGCTCGTCCCAGTAGGTGACGTCTTCGTAGGGCAGATGCTCGATCGGGGCGCCGGTGATGATCAGCCCGTCGAAGCGTTCGTCGCGCAGCTCGGCGAAGGGGCGGTAGAATTCGGCCATGTGCTCGGCGGCGGTGTTGCGGGTCTGGTGTTCGGTCATGCGGATCAGCGACAGCTCGATCTGCAGCGGCGTGGCGCCGATCAGCCGGGCGAACTGCGTCTCGGTCTGGATCTTCTTGGGCATCAGGTTCAGCAGCCCGATGCGCAGGGGGCGGATGTCCTGCCGCTGCGCGCGGGTGCGCGACATCACCATCACCCCCTCGCGCGACAGCACGTCGAAGGCGGGAAGCGAAGAGGGCAGCGTGATGGGCATCGGCGGGCTCCGGCGGGGTGTCGTGGTGCAGGTGTCAGTCGGGCAGGGCGCGGGCGATCAGCGTGTCGAAATCCTCGGCGGTGCGGACCGCAGCCACGTCGTCGGCCAGCACCGTGACGCCCCAGTTGCGCGCCATGGCGGCGTAACGTGGGGCGCGGTGGGCAAGCGCGCGGGCATAGGTCCAGCGCACGAAGTCGTCGGGGTCGACCTGGTCCTCGGGAAGGGCGGTTCGCTCCAGATATGCGGCCCAGGCGTCGCGCAGGAACTCGGGTTGGTAATACATCGGCTTGGGCGCGCGATCGAAGCGGCGCACCAGCGCGTCGGTATGCGCGTCGCTGCCCTTGATCCAGACCGGCAGCAGGTGCGCGGACAGCGTGCGCAGCACCGGGTCGTCGGGGTCGTCGGGGTCCACAACCTCGCAGATCGACCCGCCGCTGTCGCAGACGAAGTTGTCATAGCCGTAAAGCGCGCGGGCGCGGTCGATGAAATGCGGGGTGTCCAGCAGCGCGGCGATCTCGGCCTGGCGGTGCTGGTCCTGCCGCTGCATGTAGGCGTCGAAGCGCAGCCCGCCCCTGGCCGGATCGCCGGGCTTGCCCAGATAGGTCGACAGCGGCGCAAGGTTGTCGAAAGTGATGTTCGACTGGATATAGACGCTGTCGCTGAGCAGCAGGTCGCGCAGAAGCGGCACCTTCATCGCCTCGCGCTTGAAGTTGTCGGCGATGTATTCGCCCATGTAGCGGGTGCCGATGCGGTAATCGACCGAGTAGTGGAACCAGCCGCCGGCCTCGCGCAGAAGGTTGGCCAGATGCGTCTTGCCCAGCCCCGACATGCCGAACAGCAGCACGCGCTTCGCGGTGCAGGCCCGCCAGCTTGCAGCATCGGGATAGAGCATGCGCGGGGCCCCCTGTCGCGGTCAGCCCGCCGTGCTTACGCAGCGTGCGCTGGGGAATCAAGCGGCGGCTCGGATGGGGGGCTCAGTCGGCGGGCGCCAGCCGCGTGATCCCCACCGCCCCGCCGCGCGCCAGATCGGGGTCGAGCGACATGGGGATGTATTCACCGCGCCGCCACAGCTCGCCCAGATCGTCGTAATGGCGGCTGAGCGGGTGGCCCGACTGGCCGGTGGACAGGATGAACACCGAACTGTCGGGGTCGGCGAAGTCGTAGACCCCGCGATAGGCGGCACCGTGGACATTGGCGAAGGGGTCCGGGCCGCGCCCCGCGGTCACGCCGCGCTTGAGCGTGTGATCGCCGCCGCTGGTCGAATGGCGCAGGTTGACGAAGAACCCCAGCCCGGGGCGGTCGCCCAGCGACGGGTGGCGGTGCGTGGCCAGATGCGCGTCGCCCCAGCGCCAGCTTTCGGGGTTCGGCCCGTAGCGCTCGCTGAGCCATACCAGCGCGCTGTCGAGCGCCATCTGCGCGATCTCGGTGCAGCTTTCGCGCTGCGAGGACTGCACGATGTTGCACCATTCCGAGGCGTTGTCGGTGTCGGAAAACACGCGTTCGATGAACACCGGGTCGACATGGGTGAAGCTTGACGCCATCGGCCCCAGCCGGTCGCGGATCAGCCGCTGTTGCAACTCGCGCAACCAGGCGGCGTAGATCAGCGGCTCGGGCAGATGCTCGTTCATCTCGCCGTTCCAGTCGGCGAGCAGGTTCAGCGCCTGCTGGCGCAGATGCGCGCGCGTGCCGGTGGGCGCGGCCTCGCCCGAGAACCACAGATCCGCGGCGACCAGCGGCAGCAGCGTGCGCGCGGCGGGGCTGACGGTATCAAGCTGCGCCTCGATGAAGCTGTCGCGGGTGTGCACCTCGCGCATGCCCATCAGCCGCAGCCAGCGGTTGATGCGCTGCGTGTCGCCCCAGTCGTGGCTGACATGCATCGGAAACGGGCGGTCGAGCAGCTTGTTGTTGGTGTTGCCCAGAAGGCCGCTTTCGGGGTTCAAGAAGCGTGGGTTGGCGGAGTAGGGCAGCGTGCCGCGCCAGCGGTTTTCGGGCAGCCAGCCGGCGGCAGGCATCCGCCCCTGCGTCAGGTGCCCGGCGTCGCGGCGCGGCAGACGCCCCACCGTCTGCAGTGCGATGTTGTCGCCGTCGGTGACGGTCAGGTTCTGCGCCGGGGCAACCATGCGCTCGCCGGTGGCCAGCGCCTCGTTGACCGATTGCGCGCGCATCAGCGCAATCGCCGCGCTCATCGAGGTGTTCTCGGGCGTCAACAGCGTCCAGGCGATGGCCGCCACGTGCCCCGAAGGCGTGACCGAGCCCAGATCGAAATGCGCGCCGGGCAGGACGGGGCCGTTCTCGCTCCAGCGCAGGGTCAGGGTCATGGGTTGCTCATCGCGCACGCGGATGATGCTGCGCCGCGTCTCGAACTCGGCCCAGCCGTCGGGGGTGCGGTAGCGCGAGGTGTCTTCGGGGTCGAGCTGCTCGATCATCACGTCGGCATCGTCGACATAGGCGCTGGTCAGGCCCCAGCCCAGCGCCTCGGACCGGCCCATCAGCACCGCCGGGATGCCCGGAATCGTGGCGCCGATCACACCGCCGGTGGAAAGCTCCAGCCGCGCCAGATACATCGGCGACGGCGCGGTCAGCCCAAGATGCGGGTCATTGGCCAGAAGCGCGCCGCCCGCCGCCGCGCGCCCCGGTGCGGCCACGAAGGCGTTGGAGGCGCCCGCCTGCCCGATTTCGGCGATGGGCGACAGCGGCGCGCCGGCAAAGCGCAGGGGCGACGGGTCGGGGTCGATGCCGGGGAACAGGCTTGCGAAATCGGGCAGCGCGGCGATGCCGCTGCCCGGCGCGTCGGGCAGGATGTCGCGCAGGCGGTCCTCGTCCACCAGCAGCGACACGCGCGCACGGCGCACCTCGCGCTGGATCTGATCGGACAGCTGCACGCCCATCAGCTTCATGATCGCCAGCGAATCCGCCGCCTGCCACAGCGCGATCTCGCCGGGGAACAGGAACAGCTCGGGCGCGCCGCGGCCGCGCGCGCGCTCGTTCACGGTGCGCACCCAGGCGTTCACCCCGCGCGCATAGGCGTCGAGCGCGGCGCGGGTGTCGGCGTCCTGCGCGGCGACCGATGCCTGTGCCAGCCGATAGATGTCCAGCCGCCGCATCAACTCGTCGGTGCGCAGGGTGGCGGTGCCGAAGACCTCGGACAGCCGTCCCTGCGCGGTGCGGCGTGCGAGCATCATCTGCCACAGCCGGTCCTGCGCGTGCACGAAGCCCAGCCCGAAGAACACGTCCGCGTCGGTTTCGCCGAAGATATGGGGCACGTTGTGGGTGTTGCGCACGATCTCGACCGGCGCCTCGAGCCCCGGAAGCTGCAGCTGGAGGTTGTAGTCGGGCAGCGACCGCGACAGGAAGAAATAGCCCCCCGCCGCCACCACGATCACCACCGTCGCGAGCGCAAGGAAGATGCGGCGCAGCCAGCGGAAGAAGGTGAACATGCAGGCGGTACTCCGGTCGCGGGGCGCGCGCGCGTGGGTGAGGGCGGTTGACGCGCCTGCCCGCGTGGTCTGGTATGCGCGGGCGGCGCGAAACGCAATCGCAGCATATGTCACGGGAGAGCGAAATGGCGAAAGTCACGTTTCTGGGATTGGGGGTGATGGGCGCGCCCATGGCCGGGCATCTGGCCCGCGCGGGCCATGCGGTCACGGTCTACAACCGCACCGCAGCGAAGGCCGATGCCTGGGTCGCTGCGCATGGGGGCAGTGCCGCCCCCACCCCGGCCGAGGCTGCGCGCGGCGCCGAGTTCGTGATGGCCTGCGTGGGCAACGATGACGACCTGCGCGCGGTGTGTCTGGGCGAGGGCGGGGCGTTCGGCGCGATGTCACAGGGCGCGGTATTTGTCGACCACACCACCGTCTCGGCGCAGGTGACGCGCGAACTGGCCGCCGAGGCCGCAGCGCGCGGGGTCGGCTATGTGGACGCGCCGGTCTCGGGCGGGCAGGCGGGCGCGGAGAACGGCGCGCTGTCGATCATGTGCGGTGGCGAGGAAGCCCAATACGCGCGCGCCGAGCCGGTGATGGCGGCCTATGCGCGCGTGTGCCGGCGGCTGGGCGAGAGCGGCGCGGGCCAGCTGGCCAAGATGATGAACCAGATCGCCATCGCCGGGTTGGTGCAGGGGCTGGCCGAGGCGCTGCATTTCGGCGAGCGCGCCGGGATGGACGGCCGCGCGGTGGTCGAGGTGATCAGCCAGGGTGCGGCGGGATCATGGCAGATGGCCAACCGGCACGAGACCATGCTCGATGACAGTTTCGAGTTCGGCTTCGCCGTGGACTGGATGCGCAAGGACCTCGGCATCTGCCTCGCGGCGGCCGACGAGGTCGGCGCGGCGCTGCCGGTCACCGCGCTGGTCGATCAGTTCTACAAGGACGTGCAGGCGATGGGCGGCGGGCGGTGGGACACCTCGAGCCTGATCCGCCGCTTGCGCAAGATGCACGACCGCTGACCTTGCGGAGCGCGCGTGCCGCGCGCACGCCCTCTGGCGCTTCGCGCGGGGTCAGGGGGCGTGCGCCCCCTCTTGCCCCTGGCGGGGCAATTCACCCCCGCGCGCGGCTCAGGTGGGCCAGAACCGACCGGGCGGCGCGCGTGCCCGGGGCGGGGCCGCCCTCGCCCAGACGTTGCATCGTGAGTGCCATCGCGGTCGCTTGGGCGGCGCGGGCGTCGGGGTCGTCGAGCAGGCGGATAAGCTCGGTGGCGATGCGGCCCGGCGTGCAGTCGCGGCCCAGCGCTTCGGGGATCGCGCGGGTCTCGCTGACGAGGTTCACCAGCGTGACGGTGTCGATGCGCAGCGCGCGCTCCAGCACCGCGCGGGTGACCGGGTGGACGTCATGGGCGATCACCATCGGCACCCGCGCCGCCGCGAGTTCCAGCGACACGGTGCCCGACGCGGCAAGCGCGAGATCGGCGGCGGCGAAGGCGGCGCGTTTGGGTGCCGGGCCTTCGGACGGGTCCAGCAGGATCGGAGCGCCGGGCCAGTCTTTCAGCGCCGTGCGCATCGTCGCCGTCTGGTCGGCAACGGTGGGGACCACGATGCGCAGCGCGGGCGTGCGGGCCACCACCTGCGCCAGCGCGGCGGCGAAGCGCGGGGCGAGGCGCGCGATCTCGCCGCGCCGCGAGCCGGGCAGCGCGAGCAGGAGGGGCGCGTCGGCGGGGATTGCGTGGCGCGCGCGGAAGGCGCGCGCCTCTGCGGCGCTGGCGCGGGGCTCGGCCACCACCGGGTGGCCCACGAAGTCGCAGGACATGCCGGCGGCGTGCATCAGCGGCGGCTCGAACGGCAGAAGCGCGAGGACGTGGTCCACCAGCGGCGCCATGCGCGCCGCGCGCCCCGGCCGCCACGCCCAGACCGACGGCGCGACGTAGTGGATCGTCCGCAGATCGGGGCGCGCGGCGCGGGCCTGGCGCAGCACGCGCAGGCAGAAATCGGGGCTGTCGATGGTGATCACCGCGTCGGGGCGGGTGTCGATGATGGCGCGCGCGGTCTCGGCGATGCGGGCGCGCAGCGCGCGGTAGCGGGGCAGGATCTCCCACAGCCCCATCACCGACAGCTCGGACATGGGAAAGCGCGAAGCAAGGCCCTGCGCCGCCATCTCGGGGCCGCCGATGCCGTCGAAGGCGACGCCCGGCGCCTCGGCCCGCAGCCCGGCCATCAGCGCGCCGCCGAGCCGGTCGCCCGAGGGCTCGCCGGCGATGACGAAGAGCCTCACGGGGCGGGCGCCCAGAGGCTGAGGCCCAGCGCGTCGGCGAGCTCGGCCAGCGGCGCGGGTTCCAGCAGCAGCACCGATCCAGGCGCGAAGGCCACACCCGACAGCCCCGCCGCGCGCGCGCCATGCAGCGTGTCGGGGCCGATGGCGGGCAGGTCGATGCGGCGGTCCTGCGCGGGCTTGGCGGCCTTCAAGAGCACGCCGCCCGTGTGCCCGGACCAGAGCGCGCCGGGCGCGCGCAGCGTCGCGATATGGGCGAGCATGGCGTCGGTGCCGGGCAGCGCCTCGACCGCGAGGCAGGTGCGGCGCGACACCACCGCGCCCTGGCCGACATCCACGGCGCCCAGCGCGGCGACGATCTCGGCGGCGCGGGCGGCGTCGTCCTGGTCCTGCGATGACGGCGCGCGCGTGGACAGGCAGCCGGGGCCGGGCAGAAGCTCGGGGCAGAGCTCGGCGGTGCCGATCACGCTCAGGCCCCATTCCTCGAACAGCGACAAGACCTCGCGCAGGGTGGCGTCGTCGCCGTTCTGCATGGCGGCCATGATGCGCGGCAACAGCTGCAGCGTGCGCGGGTCGATCAGCGCCGGGTCCAGCCGCGGCCGGTGCACGGCGCCGGCGAAGGTGACATGCGTGACGCCCGCCTCCAGCAGCTGGTCCAGAAACGGCACCAGCCGTTCGAGCCGGAAGCGCAGCGCGCCCGTGCGCGGCGGGGCAGGGGTGTCCAGCCCGTCGGGTTCGGCGCAGAGCCAGTCGGTGCCCGCCGCCTGCAGCCGCGCGACAATGATGTCGGGCAGCGCGCCGCGCCCGGCGATGACCGCGACCTTGCGGGTCATTGCGGCTTCAGGAATTGCCGGTCCGAGCCCGCGGTGATGAACTCGGCGATCTCGCGGACATGGGCGCTGTCGGTGGCGTCGAGAAGCGCGCGGGCGGAGTCGGCCAGGCTGCGGCTGTCATCGGCGAGTGCCGCATAGGCCGCGCGCAGGGCGGCGATATCGTCGCGGCTGGCGCCGCGGCGGCGCAGACCGATGATGTTGAGCCCGTCAAGCTCGCCCCGCGGGCCGCGCACGATGGCGTGCGGCATCACGTCATGCACCACCTTGGTCATGCCGCCGATCATCGCCCCGGTGCCGATGCGCACGAACTGGTGCACCCCCGACAGCCCGCCCAGCACCGCGCCGTCGTCGATCTGGCAGTGCCCGGCGACCTGGACCTGATTGGCCATGATCACGCCATTGCCCACGCGGCAGTCATGCGCAACATGCACGCCGGTCATCAGCAGGCAGTCATCGCCGACCGAGGTGAGGCCGCCGCCGCCTTCGGTGCCGGTGTTGATGGTCACGCCCTCGCGGATGCGGCAGCGCGCGCCCACGGTCAGGCGGGTGCGTTCGCCGGCGAATTTCAGGTCCTGCGGGATCTCGCCCACGCAGGCGAAGGGAAAGATCACCGTGCCCTCGCCGATCTCGGTCCAGCCGGTGACGATGGCGTGGGGCTTGACCTCGACCTTCGCGGCGAGCCGGACCTCGGGGCCGATCACGGCAAAGGCGCCGATGCGGCAGCCGGGGCCGATCTGCGCGCCGGGTTCGATCACCGCGCTGGGGTGGATCGCGTCGGTCATCGCGGACTCAGACCTGCGCGCGGGCGTTGCGGTCGATCATGGCGGCGAATTCGGCCTGCGCGGCGGGTTCGCCGTCGACCTGCGCATGCCCGGCGAATTTCCAGACCTTGGTCGAGGCGCGCAGCACCTGGATATGCAGCTCGAGCACGTCGCCGGGGCCGACCTTGCGGCGGAACTTGGCCTTGTCGATCGACATGAAATAGATCAGCGGGTGTTCGTCCATAAGCCCTTGCGACAGCCCGACCAGCACCGCCGAGGTCTGGGCCATCGCCTCGATGATGGTCACGCCGGGCATGATCGGCGCGCCGGGGAAATGGCCCTGGAAATGCGGCTCGTTGAAGGTGACGTTCTTGATCCCCACGGCCGAGCGGTTGGCCACCACGTCGCGCACCTTGTCCACCAGCAGGAACGGGTAGCGATGCGGCAGGATGCGCATGATCATGTCGAGATCGGCCGTGGCGGGGACGCCGGGGTCGGCGCGGGGCGTATCGCTCATCTGGGGATCCTGTCGGAGGTCTGTCGGGGTCCTGGGGCGGGTGCCGGAGTGGCCGCGTGGGGATACCAAGCCTGCCCGCTCGAGACAACCGCGCCTCGGCTCATGGCTCGTCGTCGGGGCCGGGCAGTTCCAGCGGCGGGGTGATGTCATTGCCGGCGGGCGGGTCGCGCGCGTCGGGCGAGGGGCCGTGCGGTTCCGGGGTGGGGATGATCTCGGGCAGGTCCACGGCGGGGGCGTCGGCGCCATCGCCGAGCTGCGTGTCGACGCGGGCGATGGCCTCATCGGTCAGGTCCACGCCATCCCCGGCGATCAGCACGGCGCGCGA
The DNA here is from genome assembly GCA_003551925.1 of Paracoccaceae bacterium. Lineage (GTDB taxonomy): Bacteria > Pseudomonadota > Alphaproteobacteria > Rhodobacterales > Rhodobacteraceae > Rhabdonatronobacter. The sequence goes on along the minus strand of PUOA01000309.1, from coordinate 14,073 downwards.
ATCGATCAGCAGCTCGGCACCCAGCTCGGCGATCAGCTCGTTCAGAAGCGGGCCGACGGCGTCGAAGAAGCGCAGTTGCTCGGCCTCCTGGAAGCGGGCGATCTCGCGGGATTTGCGGGCCTGATCGTCGCGGATCGCTTCGGCCTCGTCGTTGAACGCGTCGGCGAGGGCGCGGAACTCCTCGGGCGGGAGCCCGGCGCGGGCTTCGGTCAGCTCCAGCTCGCGGGCCGAGAGCTGCGCGACGAGGCGCTCGTTCTCGGCCTCGAGCGCCTGCGACGCCGACAGGATGTCGGCCTGCACCCGCCGCCCGAAGCGCGATTCGAAATAGAGCCGGTCCTGATCGATGGTGCGCACCTGCGGCGCCAGCGGCGTGCCCAGCGAATAGCCCAGCGTCTGCGCGGAACCGCTGGTGGCGGGCAAAAGGCCCGCCACCAGGAGCACGACGCGGATGCAGCGCCAGAGGCCGGCCATCAGAACCGCGTGACGATGCTCAGGTCGAAGTTCTGCGTGCGGTCATTGGGTTCGCGGCGCAGCGCGCGCGAGAAGTCGAAGCGCAGCGGTCCCAGCGGGGTTTCCCAGAACAGCGACACGCCCGCGGCTGCGCGCAGGTTGAAGCTGTCATCGATCGGGTTGCCACCAAACCCGTTGTTCGCGTTGTCGAGCCCCCAGACCGAGCCCACATCCATGAACACGCCGCCGGTGATGCCGTATTCCTCGGGCAGACCGAGCGGGAAGTCGGCCTCGAACTGGGCCACCACGAATTGCAGGCCGCCCAGCGCGTCCTCGTTCGGGGCGTTCATGTCGCGCGGGCCGATGCCGCGCAGCTGGAAGCCGCGCATGCGACCGTCAAGGAAGAAGCGTTCGGTCAGGCGCGTGTCGCCGCCCTGCATCGCCAGAAGTCCGGCGTTGAGGTTGGCGCGCAGGGTGACATCCTCGTTGAAGACGCGCTGTTCGTAGCCCGCACGCATGGTGGTGCGCAGGAAGCTGCGGCTGCCGCTGGTCACGCCCAGATCCTGCGAGAGCTGGAAGATGTAGCCGCGCGTGGGGTCAAGCCCGCTGTCGCGCGTATCCAGCGTGTAGGTGTAGCCGACCGAGGCGGTGTTGACGCGCCCCATGTCCTGATCCTGCACCACGCGGGGCGAGGACAGCAGTTCGTTGACGCCGGTCACCTCGTCGGTGGACAGCGTGAACCGCCCCGACAGCCGCCCGAATTCGCTGACCGGGAACTCCAGTTCGTTGCGCAGCACGCCCTCGCGGGTGTCGAAATCCTCGTTGAAATCGCGGGTCGAGCGGTAGCGCAGCGCAAAGGTGTAGGCCAGATCGCGGTCCATCACCCGCGGTTCGGTGAACGACAGCCCGATGTCGCGCTGACCGGGAATGGTGTTGAACGAGATCGCGAGGCGCTGGCCGCGACCCAGAAAGTTCTCCTCGGAGAAGTTGATCGCGAAGCCGATGCCGTCGCGCACCCCGTAGCTGACCCCGAACCCGAGCGAGCCGGTGGGCTGTTCCTCGACATCGACGTCGACGATCACCTGATCGTCGCTGCTGCCCTGACGCGGTTCCACCTGCACGTCGCTGAAGAAGCCCAGCGCGCGGATGCGCTCGGCGGCCTCACGAATCTCGCGCGGGTTCAGCGGGTCGCCCTCGGCCGAATCGAACTCGCGGCGAATCACGCGGTCGAGCGTGGTGGTGTTGCCCTGGATGTCGATCCGCTCGATCACCAGCCGTTCGCCGCGCACCAGTGTGAATTCGATGTCCAGCGTCTGGTCGCGGTCGTTGCGGGTGATGCGCGGGTCGACCCGGACGAAGCGGCGGCCTTCATTGGTGGCCACGCGTTCCAGCCGGCGGACATTGGCGTCCAGCACCGCAGGGGTGAACACCGAATTTGCCCGCACACGCAGCTCGGCCTCGTAGGGGGTCAGGTCGATCCCGTCGATCTCGGAGGCGACGGTGATGTTGCCGAAACGGTATTGCAGCCCTTCGGTGATGTTGAACGTGATGAAGAACCCGTCGCGTTCGCGCGCAAGTTCGGACGTGACCGAGTTGATGCGGAAATCCACGAACCCGCGAGAGAGGTAGAAATCGCGCAGCAACTCGCGGTCGAGCGCGATGCGATCCTCGACGAAGGTGTCGCGCTGCACGAACCAGCGGAAAAGCCCGGCCTGCTTGGTGTCCAGCACTCGGCGCAGGCGGTGGTCCGAAAAGGCGCGGTTGCCGACGAAGGACAGCCGCTCGATCTCGACGACGTTGCCCTCGCGGATCTCGAAGGCCAGGTCGACACGGTTGCCGCCGCGCGGGATGATGCGCGGTGTCACCTCGGCGGCGAAGCGCCCGCGCTCGCGGTAGATGTCGGCGATGGCGATGGCGTCGGCCTCGACCTGGCTGGGCGACAGGACGCGCCCGCCACGGGTCTCGACGACCTGGGTCAGGACCTCGTCATCGATGCGGCGGTTGCCTTCGAAATTCACGATCCCGATGATCGGGAACTCGCGCACGGTGATGTTGAGCGTGCTCCCGCGCGGGTCGAACTCGACCTCCTCGAACAGGCCCGAGTTGGCGACCCGGCGATAGGCGGCGTTCAGTTCGCCCGCCGACAGGGTGGCCCCGGCACCGATTCTCGCAAACCCGAGAATCGTGCTGTCGTCGACGTTCTGGTTGCCGTCGATCACGACCCGGTCGAACCGGAAGCTCTGCGCCTGTGCGGGCGTCAGCATCGCCGACATGAGCGTTGAAATCGCTACCGCAATCGTGATCGCCGCCATCCGCAGGCCACTGGCCCGGACTGCCGAGAACGCCGGCAGAGCGCCGCTGGATACGCGCATCGTGAGCCCCGTCTTTCCGCTTGTATTGTTTTTTTCTGCCTAGCTGCAACGCATGGCGTTGTCAAAGACAGTCAACCGATCGGCAGCGGTTGCGCGCGCAGTGTTTCCGCAGGGACGCGGTGCGCGGGGTGATCGCGGTGCGGGGCGGGTGCTGATGTCAGATGCTGTGTCTCAGCGGGCGGGCGCCCCCAAGATCAAGGGCAAGGTCCGCGCCGCGTCAGCGAAAGGGCATCGGCCCGATGCCCAGCGCTGCCGCGATCCAGCTTGCCAGCAGCAGGCATGCAACGACCGCCAGCGGAAACGCGATCCGATCCCTGGCAAGGTCCACCAGGACCGGGATTGCAGCGTCCGTGTTCCGAGCGAGTGCCATGCGAGCCTCCGAATAGCCGGCCTCATAACCGGCTTCGGGATGCGTGCAGAACCGGGCAGGATTGTGGCGCCATGGTGCCGGCATCGCGGCATCTGCAGGCAGCGGTCTGACCGTCCGGCCGCGCGCGGCCGCTCCGCTGCGGCATGGTGCACGGCTTCACTGGTCCGCGCGGCGCGATGCGATCGGCGCTTCTGTATCGGCGTGACTCGTCGTAAGAAGGAGAGGGCCACGCGAGGCGGTGACGAAAGAGCGATGCCATGGACTGGGACAAGCTGCGAATCTTCCACGCTGTTGCCGATGCCGGGAGCCTGACCCACGCCGGCGAGGCGCTGAACCTGTCGCAATCTGCCGTCAGTCGGCAGATTCGCGCGCTTGAGGAGGCGCTGGGGACCACATTGTTCCACCGCCACGCGCGCGGCCTGATCCTGACCGAACAGGGCGAGTTGCTCTTCGAGGCGACGCGGTCGATGTCGCGCCGGCTGGAAACCGCCGCCGCGCGCATCCGCGACAGCCGCGACGAGGTGTTCGGCGAACTGCGCGTCACCACCACGGTGGGGTTCGGCACGCTCTGGCTCGCGCCGCGGCTGCCGGCGCTTTACGCGAAGTTTCCCGAACTCAAGATCGATCTGATGCTGGAAGAGCGGGTGCTGGACCTTCCCATGCGCGAGGCCGATGTCGCGATCCGCATGAAGGAGCCCAGCCAGGCCGATCTTGTCCGGCGCCGGATGATGGATGTGCGGATGCGGCTTTACGCAACGCCCGAATATCTGCGCGCCAACGGGACCCCCGCGACCATCGAGGATCTGGTGAATTTCCGTCTCGTCTGCCAGAGCGTCACCGCGACCCAGGTCAGCGCCGGCGCAAGCCTGGTGCGCGAGCTGCTGTCGCATCCGGTGCGCTCGACCTTCACCGTGAACAACTATTTCGGGGTGTTGCAGGGCGTGCTCAACCATCTCGGGATCGGGCTGCTGCCCGACTATGTCACCGAAGACTTCACCCATCTGGTGCGTGTGTTGCCCGAGGTCGAAAGCCACACCGTGCCCGTCTACCTCGCCTACCCCGAAGAACTGCGCCAGTCCAAACGTGTCGCCGCGTTCCGCGATTTCGTGCTTGAAGAGATCATCGCCTATCGGCGCTCGCGCATCGAGGCGGACCCGGCGCCGGCGTAAGGCCCCACGCAGCGGATGCAGACTGCGGTATGAATGCAACGCATGCCGGCATTGTGCATGGCACAGAGGTATTTAACTTGCGCAATGACCGGGCGAGACCTTAAATCGGGGTTGAAGCGGCGACGCGGTCGTCGTTTCTACCTCCCTGTTGGACTTTGGCCGAGCTCTGCTCGGCCTTTTTTTTGCCCCAGGGCTGCCGACGGCGCCAATTGAGGCAGATGCCGGGCCGTTTGTGTGAAAAACGGGCGCTTCCGGGGCGCGGCGCGGCGCGGTGTGGAGAGCGGCTGCCCGCCCTCCGTTCTCCGTCCTGTCCCGCGTGCACCGCCCGAGCGCGCATCACTTGCCTGCGGGTGTGTCGATCCGCGCTGCGGCCAGACGTTCAGCCGCCCCGTCGCGCGACAAGGCAGATTTCGGCCCACCCTCGCGGCGCCGCTCTTCGGTCGCGCGCGCGCCGAGATAGGCGAAGACCATGACGAAGCCGATGGTGCCGAAGGTCAGAAAACCAAGTGCGATATCCATGACATACTCCTGTTCCGGTTGCAGGAGCGTCTACGCGTCCAGGCCGGCCCCGGATGAGCCGCAGCACAAAAAAGCACTTACGTTTCAGATGGATACGAATGCATACCGCGATTTCCGGGTGCGACGATCAATCACATCTTGCCGCGATTTTCGCTTGTGCGCGGGGCGGTTGCGCGGCGGTGCCCTGCGCGTTCACGGCTCGCTCACCGAACCGTGAACAGCACTGCCGCAAAATACAGCATGACCCCGATCGGGCCGAACTGCCCTGCAAACAGCGCCAGCAGGAACAGGAACCCCAGCACCAGCAGCGTGACTTCGGCCTGCACGCGGGTCGGCTTCTGCGCAATCAGCCGCTCGACCGTTGCGAAGTCCCGCCCGGGCCAGAGCCGCGCGATCACCAGCACGGCGGCATCGCGCGCCTTGTGCGCGATCTCGCCGAACACTCCCTGCTGTGCGTCGGCCATGCCGGGGGCCTCTCGCGTCCGATCGCATACCGTTGCACACGCATACCATGCGACGGGTTGCGGCGCAAACAGTGCCTTTCCCCGCGCCGTGTGATTCGCTACTCAGGCGGCAAAGACTGGACAGATACATGACAGATCCCGACCTCACGCCCGACCTGATCGCCGCGCACGGGCTGACCCCCGACGAATACGCGCGGATCGAATCGATCCTCGGCCGCGCGCCCAGCTTCACCGAACTCGGCATCTTCTCGGCCATGTGGAACGAGCACTGTTCCTACAAGTCGTCGAAGAAGTGGCTGCGCACGCTGCCGACCGACGGCCCGCAGGTGATCTGCGGCCCCGGTGAAAACGCGGGCGTGGTGGATATCGGCGCGGGCCCCGACGGCCGCAAGCTGGCGCTGGTCTTCAAGATGGAGAGCCATAACCACCCCAGCTATATCGAGCCCTATCAGGGTGCGGCGACCGGCGTGGGCGGCATCCTGCGCGACGTGTTCACCATGGGCGCGCGGCCCGTCGCGGCGATGAACGCGCTCAGCTTCGGCGCCCCGGACCATCCGCGCACCGCGCATCTGCTGCGCGGCGTGGTCGAAGGGATCGGCGGCTATGGCAACGCCTTCGGCGTGCCCACGGTGGGCGGCGAGTTGCGGTTCCACTCCGCCTATGACGGCAATTGCCTGGTCAATGCCTTCGCGGCCGGGCTGGCGGATGCCGAGGCGATCTTCTACTCGGCGGCCTCGGGCGTCGGCATGCCGGTGGTCTATCTGGGCGCCAGGACCGGGCGCGACGGGGTGGGCGGCGCCACCATGGCCAGCGCCGAATTCGACGACAGCATCGACGAGAAGCGCCCCACGGTGCAGGTGGGCGACCCGTTCACCGAAAAGCGCCTGCTCGAGGCGTGCCTGGAACTGATGGCATCGGGGGCCGTGATCTCGATCCAGGACATGGGCGCGGCGGGGCTGACCTGCTCGGCGGTCGAAATGGGCGACAAGGGGGGGTTGGGCATCCGGCTGGATCTGGACCGCGTGCCCTGCCGCGAGCCCGGCATGACCGCGTATGAGATGATGCTCAGCGAAAGCCAGGAGCGGATGCTCATGGTCCTGCGCCCCGAGCGCGAGGCCGAGGCGCGCGCCATCTTCGAGAAATGGGATCTGGATTTCGCCGTGGTGGGCGAGACCATCCCCGAGGACCGCTTCGTGATCGTCCACGGGAACGAGACCCGCGCCGATGTGCCGCTCTCGAAGCTGTCCTCGGAGGCGCCCGAATACGACCGCCCCTGGGACGAACCCGCCGCGCCCGCGCCGCTGGCCGATGTGCCGCGCGTGGACCCGGTGGACGCGCTGCGCGCGCTGATCGGCTCGCCCAGCTACGCGCACAAGGCCTGGGTCTGGGAGCAATACGACACCCAGGTGATGGGGGACACCGTGCGCACGCCGGGGCTGGGTGCCGGGATCGTGCGCGTGCACGGCACCGACAAGGCGCTGGCCTTCACCGCCGACGTGACCCCGCGCTATGTCCGCGCCAACCCGGTCGAAGGCGGCAAGCAGGCGGTGGCCGAGGCGTTCCGCAACCTCTGCGCGGTGGGAGCGCGGCCGCTGGCGGCCACCGACAACCTGAACTTCGGCAACCCCGAAAAGCCCGAGATCATGGGCCAGCTGGTCGGCGCGATTCGCGGCATCGGCGCGGCCTGCGCCGCGCTCGACATGCCGATCGTGTCCGGCAATGTGAGCCTTTATAACGAAACCGACGGCGTGCCGATCCTGCCGACGCCGACCATCGGCGCGGTGGGACTGATCGAGCATCTGGACGACATCATCGCCGGCCCCCCGCGCGAGGGCGACCTGCTGCTGGTGGTGGGCGAAAGCGTCGGCCATCTGGGCCAGTCGGCGCTGCTGGCCGAGGTCTTCAACCGCGAGGATGGCGACGCGCCGGCGGTGGATCTGGACGCCGAGGCCCGCAACGGCGCCTTCATTCGCGACAACCGCGCGTGGATCGCCGCGTGCACCGACCTCTCGGACGGCGGGCTGGCGCTTGCGGCGTTCGAACTGGCCGAGGCCGCGGGCATGGGCGTCACGCTGAACGACGACGATCTGGGCGCGCTTTTCGGCGAGGATCAGGCGCGCTACCTGATTGCCACCGACTTCGACAGCGCCGAGGCGTTGATGATCGCCGCCGGGCAGGCCGGGGTGCCGATCCGCACGGCAGGCCGCTTCGGCGGTGCGGATGTGCGGCTCGGCAGCGCGCAGGCCCCGCTCGAGGAACTGTCGGCGCTCTATCGCGGCGTGTTCGAGCGGTTGTTCTGAGCGGGGTCAGAGCCCCAGCACGTCGATCATGCTGTAGGCGCCGGGCGGGCGGCCCTGCGCCCAAAGCGCGGCGCGCAGCGCACCGCGCGCGAACACGGTGCGGTCGCTGGCGACATGGCGCAGCGTGATCCGCTCGCCGAGGCCCGCAAAGATCACGTCATGCTCGCCCACGATGTCGCCGCCGCGCACCGCGTGCAGCCCGATGGCACCGGAGCGCCGGGCGCCGGTGATCCCGTCGCGACCGCGTTCGGCGACATCATCGAGCCGCGCGCCGTGGCCGGCAGCGGCGGCCTCGCCCAGCATCAGCGCGGTGCCCGAGGGCGCGTCGACCTTGTGGCGGTGATGCGCCTCGACGATCTCGACATCGAAATCGGGGCCGAGCGCGGCGGCCACCTGCTCGGTCAGCTTGACCAGCAGGTTGACGCCCAGGCTCATGTTGCCCGCGCGCACGATCACCCCGCGCTGCGCGGCGGCGTCGATGCGCGCCAGATCCTCGGGCGCGAATCCGGTTGTGCCGATGATGTGCGCGACCCCGGCGGCGGTTGCGGCCTCGGCCAGCGCGACCGAGACCTGCGGCGCGGTGAAGTCGATCACCGCATCGACCGCGGCCAGCGCGGCGCCCGTGTCGCTGCCGACGGTCAGCCCGCGCGCCGCCCCGCCGCGCGCGGTGCCCAGATCCTGCCCGACCCAGTCATGCCCGGGCCGCTCCAGCGCCGCGGCAAGCTCGGCCTCGTCGCTGGCGTCGATCACCTGCACCAGCATCTGACCCATCCGGCCCGATACGCCCGTCACCGCGATCCGAAGCATGGCATTCCCCTGTCAACTGCGCCCGCCGAGCGCATAACGCCGATGTGCGGGGTTGGCAAAGCCTCGTTGCGCGGGCGCTGGGCTTGGCCTACATGACAGGAATGGGACGCAGACATGAAACCGCGGGCTCCGGCCCCTCGCAACGCCAGCTGAGGGTGGCCGAACTGATCCGCCGCACGCTTTCCGACGTGCTGGCGCGCGGCGATGTGCACGACCCCGACCTGGCGCGCATCCCGATCACCGTGTCCGAGGTCCGCACCTCGCCCGATCTGAAGGTGGCGACCGCCTATGTGATGCCGCTGGGCGGCGAACGGCGGGACGAGGCGCTGGCGCTGCTGGCGCGCAACGCGGCACCGCTGCGAAAGCTGGTCTCGCGCGCGCTGACGCTGAAATTCGCGCCCGAGCTGCGGTTTCGCCTGGACACCAGCTTCGACGCCATGGACGAAGCGCGGCGGCTGTTCGCGCAGGAGACCGTGCGCCGCGATGTCGAGGCCGGCGCCGACGAAGGCACCGGAGATGACAGCGCGCCCGAGCGCGGCTGAGCGCCGCCCGTTTGCCGCGTTCGCGGTGGCGCTGGCCGCCTGCGCCGCGCCGCTGCATGCCGACGAGCCGTGTGCGCATGTAGAGCATGAGGGCGCGCGCTTCATCGTCTGCACCGCGTCCGATCCCGACCGGGTAGAGCTGTTCCTGACCGACGCCGACGGCGAGACGCTGGGCAGCTTTTCGCGCATCGACGAGGCGCTGGCCGCCGACGGCAAGCGGCTGGCCTTTGCCATGAATGCAGGAATGTATCACCGCGACCGCCGTCCCGTGGGGCTTTATGTCGAAGACGGCGCGCAGCGCGCCGCGCTGGTGACACGCGAAGGGCCGGGCAATTTCGGGATGCTGCCCAACGGCGTGTTCTGCGTGGCCGAGGACCGCTTCCTCGTGATCGAAACCCTGCGCTACGCCGAGGACCCGCCCGAGTGCCGGCACGCCACGCAATCGGGGCCGATGCTGGTGATCGACGGTGCGCTGCATCCGCGCTTCATCGAAGGCTCGGACTCCGAGTTGATCCGCAACGGCGTGGGGGTCAGCGCCGACGGCGCGCGGGCGTATTTCGTGGTCGCGCGCTCGGCGGTGAACTTCCACGCCTTCGCGCGGCTGTTCCGCGACGTGCTGGAGACCCCGCAGGCGCTTTATCTGGACGGCAATGTCTCGCGCCTGCATGCGCCGGGGCTGGGGGTGTCGGACTGGGGGCTGCAGATGGGGCCGGTGGTGGGCATGGTCGTTGACGCGGACGCGGGGGGCGGGTAGCAGCGCGCCCGGCACGGCCATGGCAAGGGGGCACTCGTGGGACGCACGCGCAAGGGACGCGACATTTCCGGCTGGATGGTGATCGACAAGCCCGCGGGCGAGACCTCGACCGCCGTGGTGGGCAAGGTGCGCTGGGCGCTGGGCGCGAAGAAGGCCGGGCACGCGGGCACGCTCGACCCTGCTGCAACCGGCTTGCTGGCCGTTGCGCTGGGCGAGGCCACCAAGACCATCCCGCATGTGACCGAGGCGCTCAAGGCCTATCGCTTCACCGTGCGTCTGGGGCAGGCCACCACCACCGACGACGCCGAAGGCGCGGTGATCGCCGAAAGCGCATCGCGCCCCGAGGGCGCCGCGATCGAGGCCGCGCTGGGCGCCTTTCGCGGGCAGATCGAGCAGGTGCCGCCGCAGTTCTCGGCGGTCAAGGTCGAAGGCGAGCGCGCCTATGACATCGCCCGCGCAGGCGACGAGATGGAACTCGCCGCCCGCCCGCTCTGGGTCGAGCGGCTGGAGCTGATCGCCCGCCCGGACCGCGACCACGCCGAGTTCGAGATGGTCTGCGGCAAGGGGGGCTATGTGCGTTCCATCGCGCGCGATCTGGGCGCGGCGCTGGGCTGCCACGGCCACGTCACCGCGCTGCGCCGCACCTGGTCGGGGCCGTTCCGGGCCGAGGACGGGCTGAGCTGGGACCGGCTGGAGGCGCTCGCGCGCACGCCCGAGCTGGACGCGCATCTGCACCCGCTGGAGCTGGCGCTCGCCGACCTGCCCGAGCTTCCCGCCACCCCCGACGGCGCGGCGAAGCTGCGCAACGGCAACCCGGGCATGGTGCTGGCCTCCAGCGTCGAGTGGGGCGCGCCGGCCTGGGCCAGCCTGAACGGACGTGCGGTGGCGTTGGGGGTCTACAAGGGCGGGGAACTGCACCCGTCGCGCGTGATCAACCAGCCGGGCTGAGATGTTGACACCACCCGGCGCGGCTGTATAAGCGCGCCGGCTCGGGGCAGCCTGGGCTGCATTGGTGTTGGTGGCCCCCGCAAGGGGATGCCTGTCGCCCACGGCCCGCATCGGGGCCTGCGGAAAGGACAACGCCCTTCACATATCGCGAAGGAGATCAGCCGTGACCAAACGCACGTCTGCCAAGTACAAGATCGACCGCCGCATGGGCGAAAACATCTGGGGCCGCCCGAAGAGCCCCGTCAACCGCCGCGAATACGGCCCCGGCCAGCACGGCCAGCGCCGCAAGTCCAAGCTGTCGGATTTCGGCACCCAGCTGAAGGCCAAGCAGAAGCTCAAGGGCTATTACGGCGACCTGACCGAGAAGCAGTTCCGCCGCATCTACGCCGAAGCCGCGCGCGGCAAGGGCGACACCAGCGAGAAGCTGATCGGCCTGCTGGAGCGCCGGCTGGACGCCGTGGTCTATCGCGCGAAGTTCGTGCCGACCGTGTTCGCCGCGCGTCAGTTCGTCAACCACGGGCATGTCACCGTGAACGGCAAGCGCGTGAACATCCCGTCCTACCGGGTGCGCGAGGGCGATGTGATCGCTGTGCGCGAGAAGTCGCGCCAGCTTGCCGTGGTGCTCGAAGCCGTGGGGCTGCCCGAGCGCGACGTGCCCGATTACATCGACGCCGATCATTCCAAGATGACCGCGACCTTCGTGCGCACCCCGGCGCTGGGCGACGTGCCCTACCCGGTGCAGATGGAGCCGAACCTGGTGGTCGAATTCTACGCCAAGAACTGACGCGGCGACGCGGCAGCGACATCTCTGGCCCCGGCGGATGCGCCGGGGCTTTTGCATTCCGAAACGCAGGGATGCAGAACGGCAACGGCGCAAGGAAATTTCCCGGACTGCGCGCAGGTGCGGCAAACTCGGCGCTGGCGCCGGTTTCGGGGCGGGGTTAGAACCCGGACCGTGGAGGCACGCGAATTCATGCACGAAACCATCCGCCCCAAGACAGGGATCCTGGACATCGCGCTTTATCAGGGCGGCAAGGCGGCCATCGCCGGGCGCTCTGACGCAGTCAAGCTGTCGTCGAACGAGAACCCCTTCGGCCCCGGCGAACGCGCGGTCGAGGCGTATCGCCGCGCCGGGCATTCGCTGCACCGCTACCCGTCAAGCAACCACGCCAGCCTGCGCGCCGCGCTGGGCGATGTGCATGCGCTGGACCCCGACCGCATCATCTGCGGCGCCGGGTCGGACGAGATCATCGCCTTCCTGTGCCAGGCCTATGCCACCCGCGGCGACGAGGTGCTGTTTTCGGAACACGGTTTCCTGATGTACCGGATTTCGGCGCTGGCTGCGGGGGCGACCCCCATCGCGGCGCCCGAGCGCGAGCGCACCACCAGCGTCGATGCGCTGATCGCGGCGATGACCGAGCGCACGCGGCTGGTCTTTGTCGCCAATCCCAACAACCCCACCGGCACCATGCTGCCCGCCTCCGAGATCACGCGGCTGGCGGACGCGCTGCCCGCGCAGGCGATCCTCGTGCTCGATGGCGCCTATGCCGAATATGTCGATGGGTATGACGGTGGCGCGGCGTTGGTCGATGGCCGCCACAACGTGGTCATGACGCGCACCTTCTCCAAGCTCTACGGGCTGGGCGGCTTGCGCGTGGGCTGGGGCTACGGCCCGCGCCATGTGATCGAGGTGCTCAATCGCGTGCGCGGCCCGTTCAACCTGTCGACCCCGCAGCTCGAGGTCGCCGAAGCCGCGCTGGGCGACCACGAACACCATGAGCGCAGCCTGCGCGAAAACGCCCGGATGCGGACCTGGCTGGTGCAGGCGCTGCGCGATCTGGGGCTGGGCTGCGACCGGTCCTTCGCGAATTTCGTGCTGGCGCGTTTCGATACCGAGGCCGAGGCCGAGGCCTGCAACGCGCATCTGCTGTCCGAAGGACTGATCGTGCGGCAGGTGGGGTCTTACGGCCTGCCCGAAGCGCTGCGGATCACCGTTGGCGACGAGCCCGCGTGCCGCCGCGTCGTTCACGCCATCGCCCAGTTCCGGGGCCAGCGGTGAGCACGCCACTTTACGGTCGCGTGGCGCTGATCGGGCTGGGGCTGATCGCCTCGTCCATGGCGCTTGCGATGCGCCGCGCGGGGCTGGCGACCGACATCACCGGCTACGCCCGCAGCGCCGAGACCCGCGCCACGGCGCTCGAACTCGGACTTGTGGACAGCGTCCACGCGACCGCCGCCGAGGCGGTCGCCGGCGCCGATCTGGTGGTCCTCGCCGTGCCCGTGGGCGCGATGGGGGCGCTCGCGTCCGAGATCGCCCCCGCGCTGGCGCCCGGCGCCACCGTCACCGATGTCGGCTCGGTCAAGCAGGCGGTGATCGCCGCCGTCGCCCCGCACCTGCCCGCGGGCGTGCAGTTCATCCCCGGCCACCCCATCGCCGGCACCGAGCAATCCGGCCCCCGCGCGGGCTTCGCCGAGCTGTTCGACAACCGCTGGTGCATCCTGACGCCGACGCCCGACACCGACGCGGCCGCGCTGGAGCGCTTGCGGGCGTTGTGGAACGGCATGGGCGCCAATGTCGACGTGATGGAGCCCGACCACCATGACCTGGTCCTTGCCGTCACCAGCCATGCCCCGCATCTGATCGCCTATACGATGGTCGGCGTCGCCGACGATCTGCGGCGCGTCACCGACAGCGAGGTCATCAAGTACTCCGCCGCCGGGTTCCGCGATTTCACGCGAATCGCCGCCTCGGACCCGGTGATGTGGCGCGACGTGTTCCTGACCAACAAGGCCGCCACGCTCGAGATCCTCGGCCGCTTCACCGAGGAGCTGTTCGCGCTGCAGCGCGCGATCCGGCGCGGGGATGGCGATCACTTGCATGACTACTTCGCACGCACCCGTGCGATCCGGCGCGGCATCATCGACGCTGGTCAGGACACCGACGCCCCCGATTTCGGCCGCGGCCCGCATCGCGGGCGGTGAACGCGCCAGGTGATTCTGCCGCTTTCTTCGGCATCGTCATGAAACCGCATCATTCCGCATGCGATTCTCCTTGCCTGGGCCCGCTGCCGGCGCGATTCTGGGCCAGTCGGTGGCGAGCGTCGGTCCCATCCGCCGACCCGGGTGCGCCGCTGACGAATTTTGTCGGCGGACGGCCTCTGCGCCAGGTCAAAATTACCTGAACATTTACAATGCGTTATGGGTGTATGTGGGTGGCCGGGCGCGGTGGGGGCGATTTTTTCCGGGACAAACCGCTCATTTCCCTCTTGCGGGGTATGGGTTGGTTGTCTAGATAGCGCTTCACCGGCGGCGAGGGTTGCTGGTGACGCGGATCTGGTCTGAGGGTTGGGTTTGCGGCAGGAATTCTGGGGATGCTGG
>PUOA01000078.1 GCA_003551925.1 Paracoccaceae bacterium | reverse complement strand
CTCCCCCGGCGCGATGGCCGCGCTTGCCTATCCCGACCGTGTGGGCCTGCGGCGGCGCGGTGACGAGCCGCGCTTCGTGCTGTCGGGCGGGCGCGGCGCGGTGCTGGCGGGGGACGATCCGCTGGCGGGCGCGCGGATGCTGGTCGCCACCGATCTGGACGGCGCGGGGCGCGAGGCGCGCATCCGCCAGGCCGCCGCGCTGACCGAGGCCGAGCTGCGCGCGCTCTATCCCGATGCCATCACCGCGCACACCGATTGCGTCTGGTCCAGGCGCGCCCGCCGGGTAGAGGCCCGCGCGCAGGACCGTTTCGGCGCGCTGGTTCTGTCCGACCGCCACTGGCGCGACGCCCCGCCCGAGGCCGTGGCCCGCGCCGCCGCCGACGGTATCCGCGACCTCGGCCTGCCGCTGCCGCCCCCCGCGCAGCGCCTGATCGCGCGGGTCGACCTGTTGCGCGCGCGCGGCGTCGATCTGCCCGACATGTCCGAACCCGCGCTGCTGGCGGGGCTGGAGGACTGGCTCGGCCCGTGGCTGGGCGACTGCCGCGACGCGGCGGCGATTCGCGCGCTCGACCCCACGCCCGCGTTCGAGGCGCTTCTGAGCCATGACCAGCGCCGCAGCCTCGACCGGCTGGCCCCGCCCGCCTTCGTCACCCCGCTCGGCCGCCGCGTGCCGATCGATTACGGCGCCGAGACGCCGTCCATCGCGCTGCGCCTGCAGGAGCTGTTCGGCGTGACCGAGCACCCGGTCATCGGCCCCGATCGCACGCCGCTGCGGATCACGCTGCTGTCGCCCGCGCAGCGCCCGGTGCAGGTGACGACCGACCTTCCGGGTTTCTGGCGGACCAGCTACGCCGATGTGCGCAAGGATATGCGCGGCCGCTACCCGAAGCACCCGTGGCCCGAAGACCCCACCCAGGCCGATCCGACCCTGCGCGCGCGGCGCCGCGCGCCCCGGAACGGTTGAGATTCGACCCTGCGGATGCTATCGTCGCTTCAGGCATATCGCAGGAGGACAGAAGCCTGTCTTACATCGACACTGCTGCATCCGCAGCGCCCGCCGCCACTCGGGACGCGCCCGGATATGACGGGGCAGCCGTGCTGGAGTTGGTCCTGCACGCGCTCGACGCCGACAAGGCCGAGGATATCGTCACCATCGACCTGCAGGGGCGGTCGGTGATGGCCGATCAGATGGTGATCGCCTCGGGGCGGTCATCGCGACAGGTCGGGGCGCTGGCGCAGAAGCTGCTCGACCGGCTGAAGGAGCGGTTCCGCATCAGCGCGCGCGCCGAAGGGCGCGACACCGGGGACTGGGTGCTGATCGACGCCGGCGATGTCGTGGTCCACATCTTCCGCCCCGAGGTGCGCGCGTTCTACCAGCTTGAAAAGATGTGGGGCGCAGCCGCGCCCGCTGACCGCCCGCAAGGCTGATGCGCCTGCAGATCTGCGCCGTGGGCCGGCTGCGCGGCGGGCCCGAACGCGCGCTGCTGGACGACTATCGCGCGCGCTTCGACAAGACCGGACGCGCGCTGTCGCTCGGGCCGCTGAGCGAACACCAGATCGACGACCGCAAGGCCGCCGCCCCGCCCGCACAGGCCGAGGCGCTGCTGCGCGCGGTCCCGGACGGTGCGCGGCTGGTGGCGCTGGACGAACGCGGCGCGCTGAAAGGGTCCCTCGCGCTGGCCGATCTGCTGGCGCGGTGGCGCGATGACGGCGCGCAGGACGTGGCGTTCGTGATCGGCGGTGCCGACGGGCTGGACCCGGCGCTTGTGGCGCGCGCGGACCTCGCGCTGTCCTTCGGGCCGATGGTCTGGCCGCACATGCTGGCGCGGGTGATGCTGGCCGAGCAGCTCTATCGCGCGGCCACGATCCTTGCCGGCACGCCCTATCACCGCGTCTGAGCCAGCACCACGCCGGGCAGACGCGCGCTGGAGGGCGCAGGCCCGACGCGCGGGAGGGGGCCTCGATGGCCCCCGACCGCGCAGCCCCTGCCAGGATCAGGCGAATTGCGGGTTGCGCATCAGCACCGAGGCGTTCAGCGCCCCCGCGATCGTCACCCAGACCAGATACGGGATCAACAGCATCCCCGCGATCGGATCGAGCAGGAAGAAGCTCACCATCGTCGCCGCCACCGCCAGCCACAGGCAGACCAGCACCACAAGCGCCGCGCGCATCCGTTTCAGCCCGAAGAACACCGGCGACCACAGCGTGTTGAGCGCGATCTGCAGCGCCCAGAAGGCCAGCGCCTGCGCCGAGCCGGGCACGCCCGCCACGCGCATCGCCGCATAGGCCATGGCGACATACAGGATCACCCAGACCAGCGGGAAGGCCCAGCCGGGCGGGGTCCAGACCGGCTTGTCCAGGTTCTTGTACCACTCGCCGGGTTCGAACATGGACCCGGTCGCCCCGGCCGTGAAGGTCGCGGCCAGAAAGGTCAGAAACAGCATCCAGTCCATCGCGCGCTCCCTTGACGCCAGGGCGGGGAGGATAGCTCAGGCGCGGCGTCGGTCCAATGCCCCATCCAGACCGCTCGCCGCGGCGTTGCGCGCGATCATGTCGCGCGCGCGCAACTGGCCGAGCAGGTCGATCACCGCCTCGGGGCGCGACTGGCCACGCGCGGGCTGCGCCGCGGCGCTGACCAGCCAGCCGATTTCCGGGGCAGGGCGGGCGTGCAGCGTGGCCGGGCGCGGGGTCAGCGCGGCGGCGGCGCTGCGCAGCACCGACAGCCCCAGCCAGCCGGCCTTGCGCAGCTTGCCGGTGTGCGCGCGGTGGCGCACCGAATCGCAGTCCAGCCGCCGCAGCGCGGTGTTGATCCCGCCATAGGTGTGGCGCGCGGCGAAGATGCCGGGGCGGCACGACAGCGGCAGCGCCGCGATCCCGGGCTCGGAGCGCATGTAGAACCGATCCGCCACGCGCAACAGCCGCGCCACCAGCGCGCGCAGCTCGGGCGTGGGGCGCGGATCGGCAATCAACGCGGCGGGCGCGATCCCGGCCTCGTCCAGCCACTCCAGCGGCAGGTAGATGCGGCCCGCGCGCGCGTCCTCGCCCACATCGCGGGCGATGTTGGTCAGCTGCATCGCCAGGCCCAGGTCGCAGGCCCGCGCCAGCCGGTCGGCATCGCGCACGCGCATCAGCACGCACATCATCGCGCCGACCGCCGCCGCCACGCGCGCCGAGTAGTCCAGCACGCCCGACAGCGTATCATAGCGCCGCTCCTCGGCGTCCCAGGCGAGGCCCTCCAGCAGCGCCTCGGGCAGCGCGCGGGGCATGTCGTAGTCCCTGACCACCGCGGCAAAGGCGCGGTCGGCGGGCGCGTCATGCGGCGTGCCCGCATAGACGGCATCGAGCCGCGCGCCCAACCGCAGCACGGCGGCGGCCTTGGCGTCGGTCTCGTCCACCGCGTCATCGGCCAGCCGGCAGAAGGCATAGAGCGCCAGCGCCGGGTCGCGCACGCGGCCAGGCAACAGCCTTGAGGCCGCGTGGAACGACAGCGACCCGGTGCGGATCGCCGCGCGGCAGGCCTCCATGTCGGCGGGCGCGATCATTCGGCGGCCATCGGCAGCGGCGCGGCGGGGGCGGCGGCGTCGGGGACCAGCTGGCCCAGAACTTCGGCCGTGCCGATCACGCCCGGCAGGCCCGCGCCCGGATGCGTGCCCGCGCCGGTCAGATAGAGACCCGGCAGTTCCTCGGACACGTTATGCGGGCGGAACCACGCCGATTGCAGGATCCGCGGCTCGATCGAGAACCCCGCGCCGAAGGGCGACAGGTAGCGGTCGCGAAACGTCTCGGGGGTGAACACCACGCTTTCGGTGACGCGTTCGGACAGGCCGGGCAGCAGGCGCTCCTCCAGCATCGCGATCATGCGCTGGCGGTAGGGTTCGGCCTCGGCCTGCCAGTCGACGCCGTTGTCATGGCCCAGATGCGGCACGGGGCTGAGCACATAGAAGGTGTCGTCCCCCTCGGGCGCGACCGACGGGTCGGTGACCGACGGGCGGTGGACATAGAGGCTCATGTCATCCGACAGCTTGCCGCGGATGAAGATATCCTTGACGTGCTCGCGGTATCGGGGGCCGACGACGATGGTGTGATGGCCCACATCGCGCCACATCTCGCGCGTGCCGCGCGTGCCGAAATACCACACATAGAGCCCCATCGACCACCGCGCGCGCTTCAGCTTCGCGGGCGTCCAGCGCTTGCGCGGACGGTTGCGCAGCAGCCGGTCATAGGTGTGGCCGGCGTCGGCGTTCGACACCACGATGTCGGCGGGCAGCACCTCGCCATCCGCCAGCTTGACGCCCGAGGCGCGGCCATTGGCGACCATGATCTCGTCGACCTCGGCGCCGTGGACGACCTGCCCGCCCTGCGACCGGATGACATTTGCCATCGCCTCGGCGATCGCCTGCACACCGCCCATCGCGTAATGCACGCCGAACGCCTTTTCCAGATGACTGACCAGCGCATACATCGAGGTCACGTGGAACGGATCGCCGCCGATGAACAGCGGGTGAAACGAGAGCGCAAAGCGCAGCCGCTCGTCGCGCACCCGCCGTGCGGCGTGGGCGTAGACCGACCGGTCGGCGCGCAGCCAGGCGAATTTCGGCAGCACCTTGATCAGGTCCCACAGCCGGTTCATGGGCCGGCGGCCCAGATCCTCGTAGCCGAACCAGTAGCGGGTTTCGGCGTCCTGCAGAAACTTGCGGTAGCCCGCCAGATCGTCGGGGCTGAGCCGCGCGATCTCGGCCTCGATGGCGCCGTCATCCTGCGAGGCGGCGAAGCGCGAGCCGTCCTGCCAGCGGATTTCGTAGAAGGGCGTCATGGGCTTGAGCGTCACATCGGCGTCGAAATCGCGCCCGCAGGCGGCCCACAGGTCGCGCAGCCCCTGCGGCACGGTAACGATGGTGGGGCCGAGGTCGAATCGGTGTCCGCCCCGCGCGATCGACGAGCCGCGCCCGCCGGGGCGGTCCAGCCGGTCCAGCACGGTCACGCGCCAGCCCTTCGCCCCCAGCCGCATGGCCGAGGCAAGCCCCCCCAGCCCAGCGCCGATGACGATGGCGTCCGTGCCGCCTTGCGCGGTGGTGGTGCGCGTGCTCATGCTGTCCTCCGGTTTGGTGTGTCCATTCTGATTGACAACGGGACCGAACGTCAAGCGGAATTGACAGTTTGGCGTTGCCCGTCCCGGCGCAATGTGACAAGCTGGGTTTACACATTGAGGGATCCATGCAGACCGTCACGCTCAGCCTGTTCCGCTTCGACACCGTGCCCGCGCGGCTGTGGGTGCTGGGCCAGATGGGCGCGGCGCGGCTGTCGCTGGCGCGCGTGCCGGGGCTGGGGTTCTGGAAGCTCTGCGGCTCGGGCACCGGTGAGGGCTTCACCCCGCGCCCCAACTGGGGCGTCTGGGCGATCCTTGCCGGCTGGAACAACGCCGCGACCGCGCGCGACCAGACCACGCAGGCGCCCGTGTTCCGCCGCTGGCGGGCGCGCGCGTCCGAGGCCTATACCGTGTTTCTGGAACCCACCGCCGCGCGCGGGCACTGGGCGGGCGTGCAGCCCTTCGCCCCCGAACCGGCCCCCGAACCGGGCCCCGAACCGGGCCCCGAAGGCGGCCCCGTCGCTGCGCTGACCCGCGCCACGGTGAAGCCCGCGCATGCGCTGCGCTTCTGGGGCCGGGTGCCCGATATCTCGGCGCGCATCGGCGCGGACCCCAACGTGCTGTTCAAGATCGGCATCGGCGAGGTGCCGCTCTTGCATCAGGTGACCTTCTCGGTCTGGCCCGACGCCGCGCGCATGGCGGCGTTTGCCCGCACCGGCCCGCACGCCGAGGCGATCCGCGCCGTGCGTGAGAACCACTGGTTCAACGAGGAACTCTACGCCCGTTTCCGCCTGACCGGGACGGCAGGGCGCTGGCAGGGGGGCGATCCGCTTGCCCCAGCCCTGAGCGCCGACCACATCAAGGAGCCCGCATGAAGACGCCTTTCCCCTTCTCCGCCATCGTCGGCCAGGACGAGATGAAACAGGCGATGGTGCTGACCGCCATCGACCCCGGGATCGGCGGCGTGCTGGTGTTCGGCGACCGCGGCACCGGGAAATCCACCGCCGTGCGCGCGCTTGCCGCGCTGCTGCCGCCGATCCAGGCGGTGGCGGGGTGCCCGGTGAACTCGGCCAGCGCGGACGGCATCCCCGACTGGGCCGATGTGACCGACCGCAGCCTCGTCACGCGCCCGACGCCGGTGGTGGACCTGCCGCTGGGCGCGACCGAGGACCGCGTGACCGGCGCGCTGGACATCGAACGCGCGCTGACCCGCGGCGAAAAGGCGTTCGAGCCCGGCCTGCTGGCGCGCGCCAATCGCGGGTATCTCTATATCGACGAGGTCAACCTGCTGGAGGATCACATCGTCGACCTGCTGCTGGACGTCGCGCAATCGGGCGAGAACGTGGTCGAGCGCGAGGGGTTGTCGATCCGCCACCCGGCGCGCTTCGTGCTGGTGGGCTCGGGCAACCCCGAGGAGGGCGAGCTGCGCCCGCAGCTGCTGGACCGCTTCGGCCTGTCGGTCGAGGTGACGAGCCCCAACGACATCGAGACGCGGATCGAGGTGATCCGCCGCCGCGACGATTACGAGCGCGACCACGACGCCTTCATGACGCATTGGCAGGCACAGGACGCAGCGCTGCGCGACGCGATCCTGCGCGCGCGCGCGGCGCTGCCGGGGGTGCGCGCGTCCAACGTGGCGCTGCATGATTGCGCGGCGCTGTGCATCGCGCTGGGCGCCGACGGGCTGCGTGGCGAGCTGACGCTCTTGCGCACCGCGCGCGCGCTCGCGGCTTATGAGGGCGCGGACGAGGTCTCGCGCGCGCATCTGCGCGCGGCCGCGCCGTCGGCCCTGCGCCACCGCCTGCGCCGCGATCCGCTGGACGAGGCCGGCTCCACCGCTCGCGTCGCGCGCCAGATCGCCGAGGTCCTGCCCTGAGTCCTGCCCTGAGTCCTGCCCTGAGCACTGCCATGACTCCGTTTGACGACTCCAGCGCCCCCGAGCGCCCGGCCCCTCCGCCAACGCCGTGGGACAGCGTTGCGCTGGCGGTGACGCTGCTTCTGGTGGACCCCGTGGGCCTGGGCGGGCTGTGGCTGCGCGCGCGCGCCGGGCCGGTGCGCGACCGCGTGGCCGAGGCGCTGCGCCCGCTGGGCGCGCGCAAGCTGCACCCGGCGATCGGTGACGGCGCGCTGTTCGGCGGGATCGATCTGGCCGCCACGCTGGCCGAGGGGCGCACGATCCGCAGCCCCGGCCTGCTGGCGCATGGCGGGCCGCTGATGCTCAGCATGGCCGAGCGCTGCCCGCCCGGGCTTGCCGCGCGGCTTGGCGGCGCGCTGGATGGCGCGGGCGTGGCGCTGGTGGCGCTGGACGAAGGTGCGGACGCCGACGAGGCGCTGCCCCCGGCGCTGGCCGACCGGCTGGGGCTGTTCGTGGCGCTCGACGGGATCGGCTGGCAGGAGAGCGCGCCGATCACCCCCGCGCCCGGCGCGCTTGCCGCCGCGCGCGCGCGGCTGGGCTCGGTCACGGTCGATGCGCAGGCGCGCGACCGGCTGGTGGTCGCGGCTGCCGAGCTGGGCATCGCCAGCGCCCGCGCGCCGCTGCTGGCGCTGGCCTG
>PUOA01000291.1 GCA_003551925.1 Paracoccaceae bacterium | reverse complement strand
GCCGCGCCATCGTCGCCGGGCGCGTCACGGTCGCGCGCCCCGTCGAAGCGCTGCCGCCCGGCGATGCGGCGCAGCCGCAGGTTCTGGACGTTGAAGGTGGCGATCCGCATCGGCGCCGCTCAGCGATGCCGGGCCAGCATCTCGAGCAACCGCAGACGCTGCGCCGCGTCCAGCACCGGGCGCCTCAGCGCCTGCGCGCGGGCGTTGAGCGCCTGCACCCGCGCGCTGTCGTCATGCGTGGCGCGCGCCGTGTGCACGCCCTGCCCGGCACGCTCCAGCACCTCGGCCAGCGGCAGCAGGCCCGGCGTGGGCGCGCGCGTGGTGCCGTCATCTGGGGGCAGATGCGCCGGGGCCAGACAGGACGCCAGCAACAGGAGGGCCGCGCCCCCCAGTGCAGCATTCGTCATGATGCGTGCCATGCGCAGCCCCGTTGCGAATGAGCCTGCACAGTAGCCGCGATGCGTCACGCGGCGCAAGCGCCGCGCGCGCTACATCCCGCAGCCATCGACGATGAATTCGCACCAGGCGGTCGGCGGCGGCGGCGCGTTCGGGTCGTCATAGCGAATGCCCGGGGCGTAGCGCGGCCGCATGATCGCCATCTCGGACATGGTCCGCGCGCTGAGTCCGACCTGAAACGGGGGCGTGTACATCAACCACGCCTCGGTCAGCACCAGCGTTTCGCCCTGGGTGATGCGCGGCACCTGCGAGGCGATCGCGGCGTTGAGCGCGGCGTCATCCAGCGCCCCGAACGACCCGGCGTGATCGGCGTTGCTCCAGACCACGCGCAACTGTTCCTCGTCGCTGTCCCAGCCGATCAGCGATATGCGCATCCGGATCGGCATCGACGTGTCGTTGATCCGCCGCAGGAAGGCAAAAAATCCGTCGATATCGGAGGGGCGGACCTCCGAGCTTTTCGTCGCCAGATCGCTGACCGTATAGACCGACCGCAGAAGGGTGCTCTGATGCCGGAACGCGTCGGTGAAGGTGACGGTCGCGACCAGCGCCCAGGCCAGCAGCGGAAAGATCAGCACCGTCTCCACGCTGATGGCGCCGCGTTCGGCCCGCCTGAAACCTTCAAGGCCGCGCGTCGCGTGGCGCAAGAGCGCCGACATGAGGGTGCGATGTGTCATTCGTTCACGAACCCCGTGCTTGTGCGCAGCGCGTACATCCCCGACGCGTCCAGCGGCAGTTGCAGACCCATGCCCGTGGTCGGAAAGATCGGCCGCACCAGGTAGCAGGCGCGCAGGAACATCACGCTGTTTTCGGACCCGAGCGTGAAGCCCGTGACCGGGGTAAAGTCCTGGGCAAGGTCGATGCAGTCGACCTGCTCGGTCGGAAACGACCACGAATTGCGGTCGATGCGGCGCATTTCGAGCAGCAGGCGTTCGTTGCAATCGGCAAGCAGGATGGACCGTTCGCACACCCGTTCGCGGAACTCGTCGTGGGTGCGCGGCGCGGTTGCGGTGCCCAGCCGCACCTCACGGACCGTCAGGTCCATCGCCCGTTCGAGTGCGATGCGCTGCACCGCAGTCCAGCCGGCCTCGGCCCCCATGATCAGCATCGAGATGACCAACGGGAACATGATGACGAACTCGACCGTGGCGGACCCCTCGGAGCGTCGCCCGAACCGGCGCAGGCGCAGCAGCGTGGTGCGGATGGAGCGGATCATTGCGTCAGCCTCAGTGCCTGGATGGAGGTCGCGATGGCGCTGAACGCCGAATCGAGGTCCAGCCCGATCGCGTTGAAGAAATGCGCCGGGCTGGTGGCGCAGTCGCGCATCTCGGCCTGGCCCTGGGGGTTCGTCTCGAATGCGATGGTATAGATGATCACGCCGTTGCCCTTGGCCAGATCACAGGCGCGAAAGAAATCCTGCAAGTTCTGGTTCCGGGTGGTGATCCGCTGCCGCTGGTCGTTGTTGGGCCCAAGGATATGCTGGGTGTTGAGCGTGTCCTGTTCGGACGTTGTCGGATAGACGCCGTTGCGCCCGAAGATGCTGCTGTTGGCGCGCCGGGGTCGGAACTGGTCGGTGATCATGCCGTCGGTCATCAGGACCACCACCTTCATCGAATCGGGATCGTCCCATTCGACGGGGCGGTTGGCGTGCATCCCGGCGACCGTGCCGCTTTGTGCGAGCGCCTCGGTCATCCACCGGCTGGACGGGTCCAGCAGCGACACGCCCCAGCGCATGCCGTAATGCGTCCCGGTGCCGTCATGCAGGCGCATGTCGGTCAGGAACTGCTTCAACTCGTCCGGGTCGCTGGAGTGATAGAGGATCGAATTGTTCTCGTTCGGGCACCAGCCCCAGTCCATGGTTTCCCAGTCGATCGGCCAATGCATGAAATGCGCCGCCTGCGGCATCGACGCGACGTCGGGCAGCCCGGTGGTGTCGAAGGCGCTGCGCGGCAGGTCGGGGCAGTGCGAATAGCTGTGCCACGCGGTTCCGCCCAGCAGCTCGAACACCTCCTGCCCGGGATTGACGGTGCCGGCATAGGGCACGATCGAGATCGTGGTGGTGTCCAGGTGGTCATCGGGGAAAATCTGGTCGATGAAGCCCCGCGCGGCGCTGCGCAGCCGCGTGATGCGCGGAATGGCGATGTTGTCCCCCCAGCGCATCGACCCCGAGATATCCAGGACCAGCGCGATCTCGACATTGGTGACATCCTCGCGCGCGGTGCTGACCTCGACGCTGGAGAGCTGGTCGGTCCCCACCATGCGCATGAAAAGCGTGTTCGCGGCGGGCCGCGTCCGCACCGTCACCTGCGCGCTGTTGTCCGCATCGGTGATTTCGACCCCGGTGAGGAAATGGCTCAGCCCGGCGGCGGCGAAATAATCCTCCACCAGCGCCTGGCGGTCCCCTGCCTCGCGCAGGGTGGCGGCGGCGAGCGTGGCGCGGTCGGCGGTGGCCTGCACCCGCATCCGGGTGTTTTCGTAACGCATGAAATCGACCGCGAGCCCGGCCACAAGCAGGATCGCGACAAAGACGAACAGCCCGAAGACGATCATGCTGCCGCCCTCGGCCCGCCTGAAGCGCGCAAGCTCGCGGGCGGCACGCCGCGGCCGGGGGACCGTGTGCGCTGGGACTCGCCGGTTGGTCATGATACGGGCTCCTCGATAAGGCTTTGGCACAGTCTGCGGCTTCCAGTTGCTGTCGGAATACCGGGCAATTGCGGCGGATTTGCGGACACCGCCGGCCCGATTTGTGGCGAAATCAGGGGTAAGGGTGTTTGCGAATTGCCCGAAAATTGGGCAACAGGGCGTGTCCGCGCATTGCGACGCACCAGTGCCGCTGCCATACTGCCCGTGCTTTCGCCCGCACCCGAACCCCGAGGGAGGCCCCAATGCTGACCACCAACGAGCCGAGTTTCCGCGAAAACGTCGAGCTTATGTTTCGCCGCGCGGTGGCGCATACCGATCTGCCGCCCGGGCTGGCCGAGAAGATCCAGGTCTGCAACGCCACCTATACGGTCCGGTTCGGCGTGCGTCTGCGCGGCAAGATCGAGACATTCACGGGCTATCGCTCGGTGCATTCCGAGCACATGGAACCGGTCAAGGGCGGCATCCGCTACGCCCCCGAGGTGAACCAGAACGAGGTCGAAGCGCTGGCCGCGCTGATGACCTACAAATGCGCGCTTGTCGAAACACCCTTCGGCGGCTCCAAGGGCGGGTTGTGCATCGATCCGCGCAACTACGAGGTCCACGAGCTTGAAGCGATCACCCGCCGCTTTGCCTACGAACTGGCCAAGCGCGACCTGATCAACCCCGCGCAGAACGTGCCCGCGCCCGACATGGGCACCTCGGAGCGCGAAATGGCGTGGATCGCCGACCAGTATGCGCGGATGAACACCACCGACATCAACGCGCGCGCCTGCGTCACCGGCAAGCCGCTGAATTCGGGCGGCATCAAGGGCCGGGTCGAGGCCACGGGCCGCGGCGTCCAGTTTGCCCTGCGCGAGTTCTTCCGCCACCCCGAGGATGTCGCCCGCGCGCATCTTTCGGGGTCACTGGCCGGCAAGCGCGTGGTCGTGCAGGGGCTTGGCAATGTGGGCTACCACGCCGCCAGCTTCCTGCGCGCGGAAGACGATGCGCGGATCATCGCCATCATCGAACGCGACGGCGCGCTTCTGAGCGCGGACGGGCTGGACCCCGACGCGGTGCGCGACTGGATCGCCGAGCATGGCGGCGTGAAGGGCTTCCCCGGCGCGGAGTATGTCGCCGATGGGCCCGCGGCGCTGGAGACGGATTGCGACATCCTGATCCCCGCGGCGCTGGAAGGCGTGATCAACATGAGCAACGCGGCGCGGATCAATGCGCGGCTCATCATCGAGGCCGCGAACGGCCCGATCACCGCCGGCGCCGACGAGATCCTGCGCGAGCGGCAGGTGGTCATCATCCCCGACCTTTATGCCAACGCCGGGGGTGTGACGGTGTCCTATTTCGAGTGGGTGAAGAACCTCAGCCATATCCGCTTCGGGCGCATGCAACGGCGCAACGAAGAAGCGCACGCCAGTCTGCTGGTGCGCGAGCTCGAGCGCCTGTCCGCGGATCGTGAACTTGGCTGGGAGCTGTCGCCGGATTTCAAGCGCCGGTATCTGCAGGGCGCGGATGAACTCACGCTGGTGCGCTCGGGGCTCGACGACACCATGCGCACCGCCTACCAGTCCTTCGCCGAGGTCTGGCGAACCCGCAAGGATGTTCACGACCTGCGCACCGCGGCGTTCATCGTGGCAATCGAGCGCGTCGCCGACAGCTACCGCGCCAAGGGGCTCTGAGGCCCGGCAGGCAGGTCAGTGCGTCCAGGTCTGGCGGCGGTTGTGCGCGAAGTTCTCGGCATAGCCGCCGGGGCGGATGTTGGGCCGGCGCTTTCTGGGGGCGACCACCACGTAATCGATCCCGCGCTCCCTGGCGTAGGCCTCGGCGGCCTCGCGGGTGTCGAAGCTCAGCCGGACCTGGCTGTCCATGTCGCCCGAGCTGGTCCAGCCCATCAGCGGGTCGATCCGCCGCGCCTCGGCCGGCGAGAATTCCAGCACCCAGTCGCGCGACAGTGCCGGGCCGGATTGCGTGGTGCTTCGGGCGGGACGAAAGATGCGGGCGCGCATGGAAACCTCATTGCAGACGCCCTGTCGATACCCGAGCCGGGTGGCGCTTGGCAAGGTGATCCGGTGCAAGCGGAAGACATCTGCATCCCGAAAGGAGGGAGCGAGGGGTAGGTCTTCCGGTCGCGCGCCCTCCGCCTGCATGCTCGAAGGTATCGCGCCGGCGGCATCGGGCAAGCGCCGGAGCCCGCAAAGATGGCTTTTGTTCGCATCAAAGGTGAACCGCCCGCCGGCGCGGGCCGGCGGGCGGTGAGGCGGATGCGCGTGCGGCTCAGCGCAGCGTGTCGATGAAACGATCGATGTCGCCGCGGGCCAGCCCGATATCGTCAAGCTCGCGATCGCTGAGCTTTTGCAGTTCGTTGCGCGTGATGCGCCGGTCATTCCAGGTTCTGTAGACGGCGATCATCTCGCCGAACGAAATCCCCCGGAATGCGCCGAACACACCCTCGGCATGAGGGCGGCTTTGCATGAAGAACGCCATGAGATGCTCCATTGGCAGGGGGTTGTGTCTTGCCGAAGCGTTGCGCTTCGATGCTCGCGAAATAGGCGGAGTGAAAACTTTGGACAAGCTGGAGTCCGCGCATGGCCCTTATGCGGTTTTCTCATGGCTCACCCGCCGGATGCGCGAGCGCGCCATCAACATCGCTGGCCCATGTTCGCTTTTCGTGCTAGCGTTCGGAAAATACCACGGGCAGGGGCAGGCGCGATGCGAAACGGCATGCGGGTGATCGGGATCGACCCGGGGCTGCGCAACATGGGCTGGGGGGTGATCGACGTCGATGGCACGCGGCTGACGCATGTCGCCAATGGCGTGTGCACCGCCGATGCCTGCGGCGATCTTGCAACCCGGCTGCTGGCGCTGCACACCGCGCTGGCGCAGGTGCTGGCGCGCCATCGCCCGAGCGAGGCCGCGGTCGAACAGACCTTCGTCAACAAGGACGCGGTGGCGACGCTCAAGCTCGGCTCGGCGCGCGGGATCGCGCTCTTGGTGCCCGCGCAGGCCGGGCTGCGGGTGGGGGAATACGCGCCCAACGCGGTCAAGAAGGCCGTGGTCGGCGTGGGCAAGGCCGCCAAGGTGCAGGTGGATCACATGGTGCGGATGCAGCTTCCGGGGGCCGAGATCGCGGGCCCCGACGCCGCCGATGCGCTGGCGGTGGCGATCTGCCATGCGTGGCACTGCCAGTCGGCGGGTCGTCTGGCGGCGGCGGTCGCCGGGGGCGCGCGATGATCGGGCGCATCGCGGGACAGTTGATCCATCGCGGCGCCGATCATGCGCTGATCGATGTCGGGGGCGTCGGATATGTGGTGCATGTCTCGGACCGGACGCTGGCGGCGCTGCCCGCCCCGGGGGGCACGGTCGCGCTTTATACCGAATTGCTGGTGCGCGAGGATCTGCTGCAGCTTTTCGGCTTTCCGACGCTGCTGGAACGCGACTGGCATCGGCTGCTGACCTCGGTGCAGGGGGTGGGCGCAAAGGCGTCGATGGCGATCCTCGGCGCGCTGGGCCCCGACGGCGTGGCGCGCGCGATTGCGCTGGGCGATGTGGTGGCGGTGCGCGCCGCGCCGGGGGTCGGGCCGAAGCTTGCGCAGCGGGTGGTGCATGAGCTGCGCGACAAGGCCCCGGCGCTGATGGCGCAGGCGGGCGCCGCCGACGCCGACGCCGACGCCGACGCCAACGCCGCGCCACCGCCGCCGCGCGCCGCCGACGCCGCCCCCGCCCCGGCCGCCGCGCCGCCTGCCGCCACCGACCCCGCCGCCAACCCTGCCGCAGGGTCCGAGGCGATGTCCGCGCTCGCCAATCTCGGCTACGCCCCGCCCGAAGCCGCGCGCGCCGTCGCCGAGGCGCAGGCCGCCGACCCCGATGCCGCCACGCCCGCGCTGATCCGCGCCGCGCTCAAGCTTCTCGCGCCCAAGGGATAGCGCCATGCGATTGACCCCACCCCGCCCGCGCGGCAAGGCTGGCTGACATGACCCCGTCCGACCCAACCCTGCGCCCCGACCCGCTCCCCGAGGACGCCCCCGACAAGGCGCTGCGCCCGCAGGCGCTGGACGAATTCATCGGCCAGGCCGAGGCCCGCGCCAACCTGCGCGTGTTCATCCAGTCCGCCCGCATGCGCGGCGAGGCGATGGACCACACGCTGTTCTACGGCCCCCCCGGACTGGGCAAGACCACGCTGGCGCAGATCATGGCGCGCGAACTGGGCGTGGGGTTCCGCATGACCTCGGGGCCGGTGCTGGCACGCGCGGGCGATCTGGCCGCGATCCTGACCAATCTCGAAGCGCGCGACGTGCTGTTCATCGACGAGATTCACCGCCTCAACCCCGCGGTGGAGGAAGTGCTCTACCCCGCGCTCGAGGATTTCCAGCTCGACCTGGTGATCGGCGAAGGCCCGGCCGCGCGCACCGTGCGAATCGAGCTTCAGCCCTTCACGCTGGTGGGTGCGACCACGCGGCTGGGGCTGCTGACCACGCCGCTGCGCGACCGGTTCGGCATCCCCACGCGGCTGCAATTCTACACCGTCGCCGAACTGTGCCAGATCGTCGGGCGCGGCGCGCGGCTGCTGGGCGTG
>PUOA01000201.1 GCA_003551925.1 Paracoccaceae bacterium | reverse complement strand
GCCCACCCACCCGCCCGTCGCGCCGCGCCCGGTCGGGGCGCGGGGGGCGCGATTCGCCTGTCATCCAGTCAGAACGACCATTCGATGGCCACCGTCAGCGCCAGCCCCACAAGCGCGCCGATGATGGCGTAGACCGCGCCATATTGCAGCATGTCCAGCCGCTGGCCGTTCAGTCGGCGCGCCTGACGCACTCCAAGCCACGCTCCCACCAGCACTCCGAAAATGACGATCATGCGCGTTCCCTTCCGTTGCGGACGCGGCCTCGTCTAGGCGCATGGGGCGCGCGCGTCCAGAGCGGGCGGGTCAGCGCAGCTCGGCGACTTCGGAGATGCGCGCCTCCAGCGCGTCGGGGCGGCCGAAGCCCCACAGCGCCAGCGGCGCGGCGGCGTCGCGCAGGCGCGCGGCCTCGGTGGTTCGGCCGCCGCGGGCCAGGGCCTCGGCCTGGACGACCTTCAGTGTGGCGGCGAGCGCGGCGTTGCGGGTGCGCTGCGCGGGCTCCAGCGCGCGCTCGGTCAGCGCGATGGCCAGATCGAGCTGGCCTGCGCCCAGCGCCTGGGTGGCGACATGCAGGTCCATATGGGCGGCATGAACCTCGCCGCCCGGCATGTCGGCATAGATGCGTTGCGCCTGAAGCAGCGCGGCGAGCGCGGTCTCGCCGGCATCGGGCGGGGCGACGCGGGTGATCAGGAACAGGCTGAACGCCAGCCGCGGTCCGGTCCAGCCCTGCGCATTGGCGATGGTGAGCGCGCGCGCGGCGGCGCGGCGGCGCTCGGAGGCGCTGCTGGCCGCACCCAGCGCGGCTTCGACCGCGTCGACCCATTCGCGCGGCGAGGGTTCGGCAAGCCGCGCGGGCGGGGCGATGCGCTCGCCGCGCGGGTTCAGCCGCCTCAGGATGGCGGGCAGGCGGGCGGCGACCTCGTCGCGCGACATGCCGACGCGCAGTTCGGGTGCGTGCCAGGCGCGCAGCACCAGCATGTCGAAGCCGGTGAGCGAGGTCTGGAAATTGTCGTCGTTGAACACCGTGTCGGGCAGGCGGAACAGGTCGTTGAGCGGCCCCACGGCCTGCGCGATTTCCTCGTGCAGGCAGTCGCGGACCTCCTGCGGCGGCGCGTCCGAGGGGATGAACACCGCCACCTGCGTGCGTTCGACCACCTGCGCCCAGTCCAGCGGCTGCGCGCGCGGGTTTGCGCGGAACTCGGCAAACGAGCTCACGTTGGGCACCACGAAGCACGCCGCCAGCGGCACCAGCGCGCGCATCTGCCGCCCCGGCAGGAATTCGACGATCACCTCGGCGTCGCGGTCGGGCACGCGGGTGATGTCGAGCCCGGCTTCGGCGCGCATGCGCGCCAGCAGGCGGTCGGTCTCGATGCCCGCGCCGGGGGGGACCTGCCCGGCCAGCGCCACGCGCACCGGGCGCTCGAACCGCGAGAACTGCGCGATCTCGCGCCCGCTTTCGAGGAAGAAGCCCAGTTCGAGGATGTCGTGGGCCATCTCGACGTTGCTGCGCGCGGGCGGAAAGGGTTGCTTGGTGTCGAACGCCGGCAGCGGGATCGCGGCGGCGGTGGCGGCGCGGAAGCGCTCGGACGTGTCGGGCCCCGACGGCGCGGCGCAGGCGGCGAGCGCGAGCAGCGGCAGGGCGCGAAGCAGGCGGGCGGCAGAGGCGGGGCGCAGGCGGGGCATCGCGGGTCCTTGTCTACGGGGAAGCGCGGCGCGTTGTCCGCGCGCGGCGCCGCAGTCCGGGGGTGGACTTCCGCGTCAGCCTAGCGCGCGGCCCGGCGCCTCGCAACCGGGGGGACAATCGGCAGGAAACCGCGTGACATCGAAGGGGGCATCGGCTATCCCCCGCCGCGAGGCCGAAGGCAACAGGCGCGATGCAACGTTACAGCATGACGACACCGACAGGCGAACGAGGGGACCCCGACATGAAGCCCGAACTGTTTCTGCCAACCGATTACCGTCCGGCCGAGGACGAGCCCTTCATGAACGACCGTCAGCTGGAGTATTTCCGGCGCAAGTTGCTGGCCTGGAAGGAAGATATCCTCAACGGCAGTCGCGAGACGCTGGAGGGGCTGGCCAATTCGTCGCGCAACATTCCCGACATCGCCGATCGCGCCAGCGAAGAGACCGACCGCGCGCTCGAGTTGCGCACCCGCGACCGTCAACGCAAGCTGGTGGCCAAGATCGACGCCGCGTTGCGCCGGATCGAGGACGGTGAATTCGGGTATTGCGAGGTGACGGGCGAGCCGATCTCGCTCAGGCGGCTGGATGCGCGCCCCATCGCCACCATGACGCTCGAGGCGCAGGAACGCCACGAGCGCCGCGAGCGCGTGCACCGCGACGGCTGAGACCGCGACGGGGCGACAGGGATCAGGCACCGGGGCGCGCTCCGGTGCCGTTTTTGTTGGCAGGGCCGGAGGAGCGGATGCGCGAGGCGGTGATCATCGGCGGTGGGGTCGCTGGGCTGGCGCTGGCGGTGGCGCTGGCGCCGCGCTGGCGGGTGCGGCTGCTGGAGCAGGCCCCGGCGCTGCGCGAGGTCGGTGCGGGGCTGCAGGTCAGCCCCAACGGCGCGGCGGTGCTGCGCGCGCTGGGGCTGGGCGCGGCGCTGGATGCGGCGGGAATGGCGGCGCGCGCGGTGGTGCTGCGCGATGGCCTGCACGCGGGGGCGGAGGTGCTGCGCATGGCGCTTCCCGACGACGGCGCCGGCTTCCGGCTGATCCACCGCGCCGATCTGGTGGCGCTGCTGGAGCGCGGCGCGCGCGACGCCGGGGCCGAGGTCATGCTGGATGCGCAGGTGGCGCTGGTGCGCCCGGGCGAGGGTGGGGCGCGCCCGCAGCTGGCGCTTGCCGATGGCCGGGTGATCGAGGCCGACCTGATCGCCGGCGCCGACGGGCTGCATTCGGTGCTGCGCGAGACCATCGCCGGGGTGGCGCGCCCGTTCTTCACCGGCCAGGTGGCGTGGCGCGCGCTGATCCCGTGCGCGCCCGGCGCGGCGCCCGAGGCGCAGGTGTTCATGGGTCCGGGGCGGCATCTGGTCAGCTACCCGCTGCGGGGCGGCAGCCTGCGCAACATCGTCGCGGTCGAGGAGCGGCGCGAATGGGCCGAGGAGGGCTGGACCCACCGCGACGATCCGGCCGCGCTGCACGCGGCGTTCGCGGGCTTCGGTGGGCCGGTGCCGGGGTGGCTGGCGCAGGTGCGGGAGCCGTGGCTCTGGGGGCTGTTCCGGCACGAGGTCGCCGCGCGCTGGCACCGTGGCGGCTGCGTGCTGCTGGGCGATGCCGCGCACCCGACGCTGCCGTTTCTGGCGCAGGGCGCCAACATGGCGCTGGAGGACGCCTGGGTGCTGGCGGCGATGCTGGCGCGGGGCGGTGACGTGGCGGCGGCGCTCGACGCCTATCAGGCCGCGCGCGCCCCGCGGGTGCGACGGATCATTGCGGCGGCGAATGCCAACGCGCGCAACTACCACCTGCGCGCGCCGCTGCGCCAGATTGCGCACAGCGCGCTGCGGCTGGGCGCGCGGATCGCCCCGCAGGCGCCCGTGCGCCGCTTCGGCTGGCTGTGGGAGCACGACGTGACCCGCGCGCACCCGCGTTCCGACGGGTGATCCAGCGGCGAAGCCCCCGCGCGCGGGGGCTTCAGGTCCATGATGGCGCCCGCGGGGCGGGCGCGTGGGCGCGCGTGGCGGGCGGATCGCTCTGGACACTGGCGGTGGGGTCGTGTTCTGTGCGGGAAAGACCCGTTTGGGAGGACGGTCCATCATGTCCAGCGATCCGACGCTGACGCTCTCGCGCCCCGTTTCCGACGAGGTGCGCAAGACGACCTGCTACATGTGCGCGTGCCGCTGCGGGATCGACGTGCATCTGAAAGACGGCAAGGTCAGCCATATCGAGGGCAACCGCGACCACCCGGTCAACCGCGGCGTGCTGTGCGCCAAGGGCAGCGCGGGGATCATGCAGCACCGCTCGCCTGCGCGGCTGCGCGCGCCGCTGCGCCGGGTGGGCCCGCGCGGGTCCGGGCAGTTCGAGGAGATCAGCTGGGACGAGGCGCTGCAGACGGCGGTGGACTGGATGGCGCCGCTGCGCGCCGCGGCCCCCGAGAAGCTCGCGTTCTTCACCGGGCGCGACCAGTCGCAGAGCTTCACCGGCTGGTGGGCGCAGGCCTTCGGCACGCCCAACTGGGCCGCGCATGGCGGGTTCTGCAGCGTGAACATGGCCGCCGCCGGGATCTACACGCTGGGGGGCGCGTTCTGGGAGTTCGGCCAGCCCGACTGGGAGCGCACGAGGCTCTTCGTGCTGTTCGGCGTGGCCGAGGATCACGACAGCAACCCCATCAAGATCGGGCTCGGCAAGCTCAAGGCGCGCGGGGCGCGGGTGATCGGGGTGAACCCGATCCGGTCGGGCTACAATGCGGTGGCCGATGACTGGGTGGGCATCACGCCCGGCACCGACGGGCTGTTCATCCTGTCGCTGGTGCATGAGTTGCTGCGCACCGGCGCGGTCGATCTGGACTATCTGATCCGCTACACCGACGCGCCGTTTCTGGTGAATGCCGCCGACGGCCCGGAAAAGGGGCTGTTCCTGCGCGATGCGGATGGTGCACCATTGGTGCGCGACCGCAGGACGGGCCGCGCGGTGGCGTGGAACGCGCCCGGTGTGCAGCCCGATCCCGGGCGCGGCGTGGTGGTGGACGGGGTCGAGCATCTGCCGGTGTTCCGCCATCTGGCCGAGCGTTATCTGGACCCCGCCCACGCCCCCGAGGCGGTGGCCGAGCGCTGCGGCCTGACACCCGCGCGCATCCGCGCCATCGCCGCCGAGATCGCGCGCGTGGCCTTCGAGGAGGAGATCACGCTCGACCGCCCCTGGACCGATTTCCGCGGGGTGCGGCACGACAAGATGACCGGCCGGCCGGTGGCGTTTCACGCCATGCGCGGGCTCTCGGCGCATTCCAACGGGTTCCAGACCACGCGCGCGCTGCACATGCTGCAGGTGCTGCTGGGCTCGGTCGAGGTGCCCGGCGGCTTTCGCTTCAAGCCACCCTATCCCAAGCCCGCCACCGCGCATCCGCGCCCGCATGGCCGCGCCACCCCCGGCGCGCCGCTTGACGGGCCGCATCTGGGCTATCCGCAGGGCCCCGACGATCTGCTGCTGACCGAGGACGGCGCGCCGCTGCGCATCGACAAGGCGTTTTCCTGGGAGCATCCGCTGTCGGCGCACGGGATGATGCACATGGTCATCTCGAATGCGCATGCGGGCGATCCCTACAGGATCGACACGCTGTTTCTGTACATGGCGAACATGGCGTGGAATTCGTCGATGAACACCTCGGCGGTGATGGAGATGCTCACCGACACCGACGAGTCCGGCGAGTATGTGATCCCACGCATCATCTGCGCCGACGCCTACAGCTCGGAGATGGTGGCGTTCGCCGATCTGGTGCTGCCCGACACCACCTATCTGGAGCGGCACGACTGCATCAGCCTGCTGGACCGCCCGATCTGCGAGGCCGAGGCGCTGGCCGATTCGATCCGCTGGCCGGTGGTCGCGCCCGACCGCGATGTGCGCGCGTTCCAGTCGGTGCTGCTGGAACTGGGCGCGCGGCTGGGCCTGCCGGGGATGGTGCGCGACGATGGCAGCCCCGAATACGCCGATTACGCCGATTACATGGTGCGCCATGAACGCCGCCCCGGCGTCGGGCCGCTGGCGGGCTGGCGCGGGGAGGCGGGCGACGGCGTGGGACGCGGCGCGCCCAACCCCGCGCAGTTGCAGCGCTACATCGACAATGGCGGCTTCTTCGTCGATCACATCCCCGACGAGGCGCAGTTCTTCAAGCCGTGGAACGCCGCCTATCAGGACTGGGCGGTGGCGCGCGGGCTCTATGACAGCCCGCAGCCCTATGTGCTGAACCTGTGGTGCGAGCCGCTGCGCAAGTTCCAGCTTGCCGCCGAAGGCCATGGCAAACGCCAGCCGCCCGAGCATCTGCGCGCGCGGATCAAGACCTGCTTCGACCCGCTGCCGATCTGGTACGAACCCTTCGAGCAGGCGGCGCTCGACACCGCCGCGTATCCGCTTCACGCGCTCACGCAGCGGCCGATGGCGATGTATCACAGCTGGGGCTCGCAAAACGTGTGGCTGCGCCAGATTCACGGGCAGAATCCGCTCTATCTGCCGCGCGACGTGTGGCAGGCGCATGGCTTCCGCCCCGGCGACTGGGCGCATCTGACCTCGCCCCACGGGAAGATCACGGTGCCGGTGGCGCGGATGGATGCGCTCAACCCGCACACGGTCTGGACGTGGAACGCCATCGGCAAGCGCCGCGGCGCCTGGGCGCTGTCCGACCGCGCGCCCGAGGCCGAGCGCGGGTTCCTGCTCAACCACCTGATCCACGAATTGCTGCCGCCGCGCGGCGACGGGCTGCGCTGGGCGAATTCGGACCCGATCACCGGGCAGGCGGCGTGGTTCGACCTGCGCGTGCGGATCGAGCGCGCGGCCGCGCATGACGGCCCGTCGCTGCCCGCGCACCCGGCCCAGGCCTCGCCGGTGGGGCAGGGGCCGGCGGTGGTGGCACATGGCGCGGAGTGGACGACATGACCAGCCTTCCCCAAGCGACCGACCGCAAGCTGGGTCTGGTGATCGATCTGGACACCTGCGTGGGCTGTCACGCCTGCGTGGTGTCGTGCAAGGAGTGGAACAGCCAGGGCCACGGCGCGCCGCTGTCCGACACCGACGCCTTCGGCGCCGCGCCCGAGGGCAGCTTCCTCAACCGCGTGCACAGCTTCGAGGTCACGCGCGAGGACGCGCCGCCGATGGTGGTGCATTTCCCGAAATCCTGCCTGCATTGCGACGATGCGCCCTGCGTCACCGTCTGCCCCACGGGGGCGAGCTACAAGCGCCCCGAGGACGGGATCGTGCTGGTGAACGAGGACGCCTGCATCGGCTGCGGCCTGTGCGCCTGGGCCTGCCCTTACGGCGCGCGCGAGATGGACACGCAGGCGGGGGTGATGAAGAAATGCACGCTCTGCGTGGATCGGATCTACAACGACCACCTGCCCGAAGTGGACCGCGAGCCCGCCTGCGTGAAAAGCTGCCCCGCCGGGGCGCGCCATTTCGGCGATCTGGCCGACCCCGACAGCGCCGTGTCGCAGCTGGTCGCGGCGCGCGACGGGATGGACCTGATGCCCGAGCAGGGCACGAAGCCCGTCAACAAGTATCTGCCCCCGCGTCCGCGCGACACGCTGCCCGTGCCCGATCCGGGCACCCGCCCGGCCGAACCGGCGGTGGGGGACGTCAAGGGCCTGCTGGGCTGGCTCGACCGCACGTTGGAGAGGCTCTGAGATGCATCCGGCACCGTCACTGATCCTGTTCACCGTGTTTTCCGGGCTGGGCTTCGGGCTTCTGGCGTGGCTGGGGCTGGGGCTGGGGCTGGGGGCGCCTGCGCCCACGGGCTGGGCCGCGTTCTGGTGGTTCGGGCTGGGCTATGCGCTGGCGGGCGGCGGGCTCATGGCCTCGGCCGCGCATCTGGGCCACCCGGAGCGGATGCTGCTGGCGTTCACGCAGTGGCGGTCGAGCTGGCTGTCGCGCGAGGCGGTGCTGGCGGTGGCCGCGCTGCTGGTGATGGCCCCGCACGCGGCGGGGTCGGTGTTTCTGGACGCGCCGATCCCGGCGCTGGGCG
>PUOA01000200.1 GCA_003551925.1 Paracoccaceae bacterium | reverse complement strand
TCTTCGCGTGTGCGGTCCTTTTCCAGTGGCCGATAAGCATTTCCGAGGGAGCTGGCTCTGGCGGGGTCCTGGCCTCGTTATCTGGCGCCCACCTGTAAATACAGGCTCTCGGGAAAATCACGCCGCCACGGTCGCTGCGGGCCCGCCGCCGACCCTCGCAAACGAAAAAGGCGGCCATCGAAGGGCCGCCTTTTCGCATGAAGGTCGCGCTCAGCGCCGCGGTTCTTCGACCGGGATCTTCACCGGCTCCACCGCCTTGAACCAGGACAGGACAGGCCGCGCGGCTTCCGGCTTGCCACCCGAGGGGGAGCCGTCCTCGGCCATGCTCATCACCGCGATGGCAAATTGCACGCCCGCGAACACGATCCCGTTGAACATGACCAGCAGAAACAGCGCCAGCCAGCCGCCCTGGGTGTTGAAGATCAGATGCTGCAGATTGGCGACGTTGAACCACAACAGCAACGCCACGAACACCGCGGCGATGCCGAAGCCGATCGCCACGTTCCGGATATAGAGCTTCACGAGTTCGGGCATGGATCACCTCCTTTACATGGTCGAGGATAGGCACAACCGGCGACAATGCAACCGACGCCGCCGTGACAGATGCGCACGGGCGCGTTCAGGCCCCCCGTTCAGGCCCCCCGTTCAGGCCCCCCGTTCAGGCCCCCTGTTCAGGCCCCCCGTTCAGGCCCCCCGTGCAGGCCCTCTCGCTCAGCCATCGGGGCGCGCCGCACCGCCGCTGGCGCGCAGCACGCGCACCCGCCGCAGGCGTGCGATGCGCGGCTGAAGCGCCGCGTGCAGCGCGCGTTCCTCGGCCGCCTGGTCGGTCCCGCGCGCGAGCGTGGCGATCAGGTCGATCTCGATCCCGTCGTCGAAATAGCCCAGTCGCACCGTGTCGATCGCCCGCAGCGCACGGCGGTTGTGCGCGGCCTTCCGGATCGCGGCCTCCAACTCGGCGCGCAGCGGCGCGTCGGTGGCCCCGAAGCCACCGAAATGCTCGGCGGGCTCGACATGGATGACGATGTCCTCAAGCGCCTCATGCGCCGCCAGCGCGCTGGTCCGCGTGGCCTCGGCGATGCGGTGGCCCTCGGTCACGCTGATCGCGGGGTCCACGAGCACCGAGACATCCGCGACCAGCTGCGCACCGTGGCGGCGCATGCGCAGCGCGCGCAGATCGCGCACGCCGGGGCTGTTGCTCAGGGTCTCGGCCAGCGCGTCGCGCATCGCCTCGGGGGCCTGCGTGTCCACCAGTTCGTCCAGCGCCGTGCGCCCGAAGCGCCAGCCGATCCGGCCCAGCATGACGGCGATCACCACCGCCGCCAGCGGGTCGGCGAAGGCCACGCCGCCCAGCGCCGCGCCGATCCCCGCCAGCGCCACCACCGAGGTGAGCGCGTCCGAGCGGTGGTGCCAGGCGTTCGCCTCGATCAGCGCCGAACCGCTGCGCCGCGCCACGGCGCGGGTCAGGTGGAACAGCGCCTCCTTGGCGGCGATTGCGCCCAGCGCGATCCATAGCGCCAGCATCCCCGGCGTCTGCACCGTCCCCGCCAGAAGCCGCGCGCCCGCGTCCCACACGATGCCCCCCGCCGTGAGCAGCAGCAGCGCCGACAGCCCCAGCGTGGCCACGGTTTCGAACCGCCCGTGGCCATACGGATGATCGGCATCGGGCGCGCGCGCCGAGTGACCCAACGCCCACAGCACCGCCGCGTCGGACAGCAGATCGGCCAGCGAATGCACCCCGTCGGCCACCAGCGCAGGGCTTGCCGCCGCAATCCCGCCGAGGACCTTCAGCAGCGCCAGCGGCAGGTTCACCGCGACGCCCAGCAGCGTCACGCGGCGTTTGGTGCCTGCCATTGCCGTGTCGGGGGACGGTCTGTCGGTCATGGAAAGAGGTCCGGTGCATCACCTGAAACAAGGGCGGGGCCGCTGACCGCGCTGTCACGATGCCAAACCCCTGCCGGGCAGACAAGCCCTCCGCTCGATGCCTGCGCAGGCGCGTGCTTGACGCATGCCATGATCGGCGGTATCCGGACTGGCGTTGCGGGTATGGTGTAATGGTAGCGCCCCAGCCTTCCAAGCTGGTCGTGCGGGTTCGATTCCCGCTACCCGCTCCATAGCGCTCCCAAGACATGCGGATCGTGCGGGCGCACTCGGTCGTGAAGACCGTGCGCGACGTTCGTGCCTGGCGCAGCGACTGGTGGGTGATGAGAGACTCGAACTCCCGACATCTTCGGTGTAAACGAAGCGCTCTACCAGCTGAGCTAATCACCCGTGCGTGCCAGATACGCGACGGCGAACGGACCTGCAAGCATCCGCTGCGTGCGCGGGTCGCCGGGGCGTGGCAGGACGGGACAACGCCCGCCACGCCGCGCGCTACCCGAACAGGCCGAGCGCCCAGGGCGCGAGCAGCGCGGTCAGAACGGCGTTGAGCGCCATGCCGATCGCGGCGAATGCCCCGGCGCGGGGGTGGACCTGCAGCGCGCGCGCCGTGCCGATGCCGTGCGCCGCAACTCCCACCGCCAGCCCCCGCGCGCGCCAGTCGCGGATGCGCATCGCGTTCATCAGCGGCGTCACGATGATCGCGCCGATGATGCCGGTCACGATCACCAGCACCGCCGCCAGCGTGGGCGAGCCGCCCAGCGTCTGCGCGATGCCCAGCGCCACCGGGGCGGTGGTGCTCTTGGGGGCGAGCGTGGCCAGCAGCGCCGGCGACAGCCCCATCGCGTGCCCGATCGCCAGCGCCGAGAGCACCGCCACCACGGATCCCGCCACCAGCCCCGCCAGCACCGGCAGCAGCGCGCGCCGGGCCGCGCGGCGGTGCACCCACAGCGGCACGGCCAGCGCTACCGTGGCGGGACCCAGCAGGAAGTGGACGAATTGCGCGCCGTCGAAATAGGTCTCGTAGCTGGTTCCGGTGAGCCACAGCAGCACCGCCAGGATCACCACCGCCACCAGCACCGGGTTGGCCAGCGGCGCCCGGCCCAGCCGCGCCGCCAGCGTGTCGCCGGCCAGATAGGCCAGCAGCGTCGCGGCCAGCCACAGCAGCGGCGTTTCGGCGAGGTAGGACCAGATTTCGACGAACTCAGTCATTGCGCGGCTCGTCCCCGGCGCCGGTCAGCCGCGCCACCGCGACGAAACCCAGCACGCCTGCGGCCAGCGCCAGCACGGTGGAGACCACCAGCGCCACCCCCAGCGCCAGCGCGTCCGAGCCCAGCAGGCTCAGATGGCCGACCACGCCCACGCCTGCGGGCACGAACAACAGCGACAGATGGCGCAGGATCGCCTCGGCCACCGGGCGGACCAGGGCCGCAACGCGCGGCGAGGCCAGCATCAGCGCGAAGATCAGCGCCATGCCCAGCACCGGCCCCGGCGCGGGCAGCCCCAGCAGCCGCACGAGCGTTTCGCCCGCAAGCTGGCAGATCAGGATCACGGCTAGCGCATGGATCATCGCGGCGTCTCCGGTATGGTCGATGGGATCGCTTGCAGCGTGGCGGCATCGGGTCGGGTGGGCAAGCGCTTCGTCGGCGCGCGGACACAATGCGGTGCCCCCGACTTGATCGGCGCCGCGTTCGGGCGCATCTTGACGGCACCACAGAATCGGAGAGGGCACATGCGGATCACATTGCTTGCAACGCTGACCGCGATGGCAGTTTCAGGCCCCGCTACGGCCGAATTGTCGCTGTCCGACATGGCCGGGTCAGAGCCGCCCGCCGGGCAGGTTTTCAACGGCGGCGCATCCTTCGACGGTGTGCGCGCGGCCGACCCGTCGCTTCGGCACTTGGACCGGACCGGCGTCAGCGTCAGCGGCGACGCGCGCATGGGGCTGGTCTATGATGGCGAGGACTGGGACCTGACCAACCGCGTCCGCGTCGGGCTGGCATTCGATGGCGAGACCGATCACGGGCTGCGCTTCGGTGCCCGGGTCCGGCTGGACGAGGCGCGCGACGCCGCGCGCGGGGTCGCCGGCAGCGTCTATGTCGCCGGCGATTTCGGCACGCTGGTGTTGGGCAATGTCCACAGCGCCGACCGCGCGCTGGTGGGGCAGCTTCACGGTGTGGGGCTGACGGGGCTGGGCGACTTCAACGAGATCGACTACTCGGCCGGCGGCGGCACGGCGAACGGGCTGTTCGGGCGGCGGTGACGGCCTCTCAGGCGATGATCTCGACCGCGTAGCTTTCGATAACCGTGTTGGCGAGGAGCTTCTCGCACATCTCCTCGACGCGCGCCTGCGCGGCCGCGCTGTTCGTGTCCGCCAGGTCCAGTTCGATCACCTTGCCCTGGCGCACCGCGTCCACCCCGTCGAAGCCCAACGCGCCCAGCGCGTGGCGCACCGCCTCGCCCTGCGGGTCCAGAACCGAAGGTTTCAGCATCACCGTCACGCGCGCTTTCATTTCGGCAGGGCCTTTCAGTTCATCAGCTTGGGTTTGGGCATCGGGGTCGCGGCGTTGGGCATCACCCCCAGCCGGCGCGCGACCTCGGCATAGGCGTCGGACAGATCGCCAAGGTCGCGGCGGAACACGTCCTTGTCCAGCTTCTTGCCGGTCTTCATGTCCCACAACCGGCACGAATCGGGGCTGATTTCATCGGCGACGATCAGGCGCTGGAAATCGCCCTCATAGACGCGGCCGATCTCGATCTTGAAATCGACCAGCTTGATGCCGACGCCCAGCATGACGCCGGACAGGAAATCGTTCACCCGCAGTGCCAGCGCCACCATGTCATCAAGGTCCTGATGCGTGGCCCAGCCGAAGGCGAGCGCGTGTTCCTCGCTCACCAGCGGATCGCCGAGCTTGTCGTCCTTGTAGTAGAATTCGACGATCGGGCGGGGCAGGGGGGTGCCCTCCTCGATCCCCAGCCGCTGGCTCATGGACCCGGCGGCGATGTTGCGCACCACCACCTCGAGCGGGATGATCTCGACCGCGCGGATCAGTTGTTCGCGCATGTTGAGCCGGCGGATGAAATGCGTGGGCACCCCCATCGCGTTCAGCCCCGACATGAAGAACTCGGACAGCCGGTTGTTCAGCACGCCCTTGCCGTCGATCACGTCGCGCTTTTCGGCGTTGTAGGCGGTGGCGTCGTCCTTGAAGTACTGCACCAGCGTCCCGGGTTCGGGGCCCTCATACAGGATCTTTGCCTTGCCTTCGTAAATCTTGGTGCGGCGGGCCATCGCGGTCTCCGGATATCGCGCCGGATGCGGGCGCGCTGCGGTCAGGGAATGCGCTGCTGCTATACGACAGGCGCCGCCGCTGGGCAAGGACGGCGCGGCGCGGCGCGATTCCGGCTTGCGGCTCCGCGCTCGGGTGGCCATATCAACACACGGATTTCCGCAGCAAGGGGCCAGTCGCGATGAGCACTTTCGACGACCGTGAACGCGCGTTCGAGAACAAGTATGCGCATGACGAGGAGATGCAGTTCAAGGCCGTCGCCCGGCGCAACAAGCGGTTGGGGCTGTGGGCGGCCGAGCTTCTGGGCAAGACCGGCGACGCGGCCGAAGCCTACGCGATGGAGGTGATCCGCACCGACTTCGAGGAAGCCGGCCACGAGAACGTGTTCCGCAAGGTGGTCTCGGACCTGTCGGGCCGCGCCAGCGAGGATGAGGTCCGCGCGAAGATGGAGACCCTGCTCACCGAGGCCAAGCGCCAGCTTGTCGAGGAAGGCTGATCCGGCCAACTTGCGCCGGGTTCATCTTCTTTATGCCTGATATGAGTTTGCTTCATGCGTATGCGCAT
Source organism: Paracoccaceae bacterium (assembly GCA_003551925.1). GTDB lineage: Bacteria > Pseudomonadota > Alphaproteobacteria > Rhodobacterales > Rhodobacteraceae > Rhabdonatronobacter. Next base: position 1,966 of record PUOA01000200.1, on the reverse strand, counting down.
GGCATCCAGCGTCGGGGGCGCCCCTGCGCCCGTGTTCGCCATTCCTGCAGATCTGCCCTGAAGGACCCCAGATGACCGATCCGCTGAGCGCCCTGCTGTCCACGCGCGACTGGCTTCTGGCCGACGGGGCGACGGGCACCAACCTGTTCAACATGGGCCTGCAATCGGGCGACGCGCCCGAGCTGTGGAACGTCGACGCCCCCGACAAGATCCGCGCGCTCTACCGCGGCGCGGTCGAGGCCGGGTCGGATCTGTTCCTCACCAACTCGTTCGGCGGCACCGCCAGCCGGCTGAAACTGCACGACGCGCAGAACCGCGTGGCCGAACTCAACCGCATCGCCGCCGAGTTGGGCCGCGAGATTGCCGACAGCGCTGGCCGGCCGGTGGTCGTGGCGGGGTCGATGGGCCCCACGGGCGAGATCATGGCGCCGATGGGCAGCCTCACCCACGAGATCGCGGTCGAGATGTTCCACGAGCAGGCCGAAGGGCTCAAGGCCGGCGGCGCCGATGTGCTGTGGGTGGAAACCATCTCGGCCCCCGAGGAATACCGCGCCGCCGCCGAGGCCTGCACGCTGGCCGGCATGCCGTGGTGCGGGACCATGAGCTTCGACACCGCCGGGCGCACCATGATGGGCCTGACATCCGAGGATCTGGCGGCGCTGGTGGGCAAGCTGCCCAACGCGCCGGTGGCGTTCGGCGCGAATTGCGGCGTGGGCGCGTCGGACCTGCTGCGCACCGTTCTGGGGATTACGGCGCAGGCGCCCGCACGCCCGGTGATCGCCAAGGGCAACGCCGGGATACCGAAATACGTGGATGGACACATCCACTATGACGGCACGCCTGACCTGATGGCCGACTACGCCGTCCTTGCGCGCGACTGCGGCGCGCGCATCATCGGCGGGTGCTGCGGCACCATGCCCGAACATCTGCGCGCCATGCGCACCGCGCTCGAGGAGCGCGCGCCCGGCCCGCGCCCGTCGCTGGAGGTGATCGCCGAGCGGCTGGGCGGGTTCAGCTCGGCCTCGGACGGCACCGGCGCCGACGCCGCCGGACCCGGCGAAGGCGGTGGCCGGCGCTCGGGGGGGCGCCGGCGCAAGCGCGGCTAGGCCGCAAAGGTCGGCCCCGCGCCAGTCCATGTCGCAATCGGCCAATTGTCGCGCGCCGACAAGGTGCATCCATCACAGGACTTTTCCAGGAGACCCGCGATGAGCGATCAGGAAGACGAGATCATCCTCTCCGAACTCGACGACGAGGAACTCGTCCAGCAGATGATGGACGACCTCTACGATGGGTTGAAGGACGAGATCGAGGAGGGCGTGCAGATCCTGCTCGAACGCGGTTGGACGCCCTACGACATCCTGACCAAGGCGCTGGTGTCCGGCATGACGATCGTCGGCCACGATTTCCGCGACGGGATCCTGTTCGTCCCCGAGGTGCTGCTGGCCGCCAATGCCATGAAGGGCGGCATGGCGATCCTGAAGCCGCTGCTGGTGGAAACCGGCGCCCCGCGCATGGGCAAGATGGTGATCGGCACCGTCAAGGGCGACATCCACGACATCGGCAAGAACCTCGTGGCGATGATGATGGAGGGCGCCGGGTTCGAGGTGGTGGACCTCGGCATCAACAACCCGGTGGAAAACTACCTCGAGGCGTTGGAGCGCGAACAGCCCGACATTCTGGGCATGTCGGCGCTGCTGACCACGACCATGCCCTACATGAAGGTCGTGATCGACACGATGAAATCGCAAGGCATCCGCGACGATTACATCGTGCTGGTGGGTGGTGCGCCGCTCAACGAGGAATTCGGCCGCGCCATCGGTGCCGACGCCTACTGCCGCGATGCTGCGGTGGCGGTTGAAACGGCCAAGGATTTCGTGGCCCGCAAACACAACCAGATGGCCGCCGGCTGAGCACCCCGCCCCGGCGCAGCCGGGGCGCGCCCGCGAGGCGCACGGGTGGGTGGGTG
>PUOA01000224.1 GCA_003551925.1 Paracoccaceae bacterium | reverse complement strand
GGGGGCGCGCGCGGCGGGCCGGCCAAGGTGGCGATCTTCGGCTCGGGCCTGATGGGGATGATCAACGGCACCTCGGCGGGCAACGTGGTGTCCACCGGGTCGCTGACCATCCCGCTGATGAAGAAGGTGGGCTACAAGCCGCAGACCTCGGCCTCGGTCGAGGCGGCGGCGTCCTCGGGCGGGCAGATCCTGCCGCCGATCATGGGCGCGGGCGCCTTCATCATGGCCGAGATCACCGGCATCGCCTACCGCGAGATCGTGATCGCGGCGGTGATCCCGGCGATCCTGTATTTCACCTCGGTCTATTTCATGGTCGACAAGGAGGCGCTGCGCAAGGGCATGCGCGGCCTGCCCCGGTCGCAGCTTCCCAGGTTCCGCGAGATGGCGAAGCAGGCCTACCTGTTCATTCCCATCATCATGCTGATCGGCGCGCTCTATGTCGGCTATTCGGTGATCCGCGCGGGCACCTACGCGATGATCGGCGCCTTCGTGGTCAGCTATCTGCGCGTGGTTGTCGACGGCGCCGAGGATGGCATCTGGAACCACCTCACCGGGCTTGTGCTGTGCGTGCTGGCGGCGATGCCGCTGGTGGTGGGCGCGAACATCCTGGTTGACGGCTGGCATGACGGCACACAGCTGCAGCTGCTGGTGTCGGTGCTCGCCAGCGCGGCGGCGATCTTCGGCATCTGGCGGCTGCTGAAGCAGGACGGCCGCCTGTCGGCGGGCGTGTCCAGGGCGGTCGAGCATTTCCGCATGGTCCCCTTCGCGCTCGAGATCGCGGCGAAGATGTCGCTGCAGCTGGTCGCCGTCTGCGCTGCCGCCGGGGTGATCGTGGGGATCATCGCGATCACCGGGATCGGGGTGCGGCTGTCGGGGGTGCTGATGGCCATTGCCGGGCAGAGCCAGCTTCTGGCGCTGTTCTTCGCCATGTGCGTGGCGATCATCCTGGGCATGGGGATGCCCACGACGGCCGCTTATGCGGTCGCGGCCAGCGTGATCGCGCCGGGGCTGATCCGGATGGGGATCGAGCCGCTGACCGCGCATTTCTTCATCTTCTACTACGCGGTGATGTCGGCAATCACGCCGCCGGTGGCGCTGGCGGCCTATGCGGGCGCGGCCATCGCGCAGTCGGACCCGATGAAAACCAGCGTCGAGGCGTTCAAGATCGGGCTTGCCGCCTTCGTGGTGCCGTTCATGTTCTTCTACAACGCGGCGCTTCTGATGCAGGGTGAACCGGCCGAGGTGCTGCATGTCTTCATCACCGCGGCGCTGGGCATCTATCTGCTGGCCTCGGCGGTGCAGGGGTGGCTGTTCGGGGCGATCGGCTGGGTGCTGCGCGTGCCGGTGGGCATCGCGGCGCTGGCGATGATCGCGGGCGGCTGGACCTCGGACCTGATCGGGCTGGGGGTTGCGGGCTCGGTGTTCCTGTTCCAGCGCTACATGCGGGCGCGATCCCCGGCGCTCTGACGGGCGGGGCAGTTCAGGCGCGGGTGACGCGCCCCTCCATCGCCACCGGGCCGCCCTGCGCGGCGGTCCACAGGCGCAACTCGCCCGCGCCTTCGGGCGTGGCGTGCAGCTCGACCGTGTCGCCAATGAACAGCGGTGAGCGGTTTCGGAACTCGAAGCGCGCAGGCTCGGCGCCCATCAGCCGCGCGGCGAAGTGATAGAGCAGCGTCGCCTGCAGCGGGCCGTGGATGACCAGCCCGGGATAGCCCTCGACTTCGGTGGCATAGGGGTGGTCGTAGTGGATGCGGTGCCCGTTGAAGGTCAGCGCCGAGTAGCGAAACAGCATCACCGGCGTGATGTCGACGCGCTCGACATGCGCGCCGCGCGGGGCGGGCTCGGCGGTGCGGGGCACCTGGCCCTCGCCGCGATAGACGATGTCGTGGCGTTCGCTCAGCGCCGGCCCGCGCGGGGTCGAAAGGTCATGGATCACGGTGACGAAGCACAGCGGCCCGCTGCGCCCCTGCTTGGGGGTGATCGATTCGATCCGTGAGGCGCGCGTGACGTGATCGCCTGCGCGGAGCGTGTCGGTGAAGCTGTAGGCCCCTCCCGCCCACATGCGCACGGGCAGATCGACGGGCGGCAGGAACCCACCCTTGGCCGGGTGCCCGTCGCGGCCCAGCCGGCCCGGCCGCTCGACCGGTGGAGCAAGGCACAGATGGATCAGATTGGGCGCCGCGTCGTCCGCGTCCATGTCCAGCGTCGCCCGGAACCGGCGGATCGTCTCGGGGGTCAGGGTCTCGGCGGCGGTCTCGGTCCGGCCGATCCAGTCCGCCAGCGCTGCGGGGTCAGTGCTCATGCGGGCCTCCTCGTTCGCCCAGCGCGGGCACGGGGCCGGGCACCGGGTCCCCGCAGCTGAACCGCGGCGCGGGCGCCGGTATGGCAACGGGGCCGCCGGGCGTGTCGACGCTGATCCGGCGCAGATGCGCGTGGCGCGCCAGTTCGGCCGTCCCGTTCACCCGCGCGAACGCGATCGAGGCGCGTTCCAGCACGGCCTCGATCTCGGGGGCCGTCCGGCTGGCGAAGGCTTGCGCGACGATGGCATCGGTCTCGTCGCGGTGGGCGACGCGCGCGACGTTGCTGGCAAAGCGCGGGTCCTGCGGCAGGTCGGGCTGGCCGAGCACCTCGGCGCACAGGATCTGCCACTCGCGTTCGGACTGGATCGAGATCAGGATGCGCGTGCCGCAGGCGGCGACGAAGGCCCCATAGGGCGCGATCGAGGGGTGCGCGATCCCGATCCGCTGCGGCGGGTGCCCGGCTTCGGTCAGCAGAAGCGGCACCGTCATCCAGTCGGCGATCACGTCGAACATCGAGATGTCGATCCCGCAGCCCTGCCCGTGGATTCCGCGCGCGATCAGCGCTTCCAGGATCGCGGCATGCGCCGTGGCGCCGGTGGCGATGTCCACCAGCGAGATCCCCACCCGCGCGGGGGCGTCGGGGCCGCCGGTGATCGAACACAGCCCCGATTCGGCCTGGATCAGCAGGTCATAGGCCTTGCGCTGCGCCATCGGACCGCTGTCGCCGTAGCCGCTGATCGAACAGGTGATCAGGCGCGGATGCGCCTTGCGCAGGGCGGCCGGGTCCAGCCCCAGCCGCGCCATGGCGCCCGGCTTGAGGTTCTGGACCAGCACGTCGGCCTCGGCGATCAGGTCGCGCAGCTGCGCGCGGTCGGCCGCGTCGCGCAAGTCGCAGATCACCGATTCCTTGCCACGGTTGAGCCACACGAAATAGCTGCTCTGTCCGGCGGCGGCGGTGTCGTAGCCGCGCGCGAAATCGCCGCCGGGGCGTTCGATCTTGAAGACACGCGCGCCCGCATCCGCAAGCCGGCATGTGCAGAAGGGCGCGGCGACCGCCTGTTCGACAGCGACGACCGTGACTCCATCGAGCGGCGCGAACCCCGGCATCACGCCGCCGCCGCCATGAATTCGGCGCGCCGGCGTCGGTGCGCCACGCGGGCGGTGGCAGGGGGTGTCAGGTGCAGATCGGTCTGGCGCATCGGCGTGAGTGTCCTCGCTGGTGCGTGGGTGCTATGCCCGAGTTGTCGCGTGGCCAGCGCCGGATCGCAAAGACGCGTTTTCGCTGGGAGCCATAAGAATGGTGTATAGCCTCTTGCCGCGGCGCGGCCAATGCGCAGGCAGCGCGGCCCGGTCTTTACTTCCGCCGCAACAGGCCTCACCCGTGTGAAGGCCTCCGACGCGCGCGCCAGCGGCCGGCGCCTGGTGGTCTGCGCGCCGCGGCGCCCGCCGCACAGGACCCTTGAACCGAGGAGCCTTGACCATGCCCAAACGTCTGCGGCTGACCCGCCGCCGCAACATCGCGATGTCCGAAGACGCCTATCGCCGATTGCGCCGTTTCAGCGCCGAAGCCGGGCTGGACGAGGGCGAAGCGCTGTCCTTCCTCTTCGAGAATTTCGAGTCCGTCACCGACGGCGACGCGCTGGCGCACCGGCTGCGGCTGTTCAACGCCGAGCTCGAGGCGCGCAAGCGCTGAATGGACGCGCCGCCGCAAGGGGCACGCGCGCGCGCCTTGCGGCCTGGCGTCTACATCACCATCGAACGCGCTTCCGGGGCAATGGCCCGGATGGCGCCGCGCTCCAGCGCAGCGTGCGTGCCGCAACCCTCGCCGCGCCTGAGCCAGATCGCGACCTGCTCCTCGCGCTCGGGGCTCATGCGCGGATAGAGCGTTGTGCCCGCCGTCCCGCGCGCCTCGGGCGCTGCGGGGCACAGCATCAGCGCCGAGCCCGAGACATGGACGATCTGGTCGTCGTCGAACACCAGCGTGACCAGCATGTCCGACGGCGCGGCCGCCACCGGTGTGATCCCGCGATAGCCGATCAGCCGCCGCGCGGTCATCAACAGGAACGGGTCGCCGGTCAGCGCCTCGGCCAGATCCGATTCCACCAGCACAGTCTGCGCGCCGAGGACCCGGAACGGCCAGTGGTTGTCAAGCGCGCCGCGCGGAACCTCCAGCACCAGACGGTCGGCGCGGTGCCACGCGCCTTCGGGTGGCGCGACCGCGATGCGCACGTCGCGCACCGGCAGCAACCCGTAATCGAAGGTGAGCACGTGATCGCCCGGGACGATCATTTCGGCGGCGCGCCACCCGTTTTCCGTGGCGATTGCGGTTCCGGCCAGCAGACCGGACATCCCCGCAGGCTGATCGGAGCCGTCGAAGACCGTGCCGGACGGCTCCGGCCAGACATCACCCCGTTCGTGGAAGGAAGCGACCACGCCGCGCTTGTGCGGCTCACCCATCACGCCATGAAACATTGGTCTTACCCTCTTGCACATGATCGCGTTCTGCGACCCTGTTCGCACTCAACCCCGGAGGCTGGGCGAAAACCCGGATGGATTGTGGCGCCGTCCGGGTCTTTTCCGGGAAACGGGTTCGGAATGCGACACAATGCGGGGCCATAGCGTGCGGCATAGGGAAACAGCGCGGCACGATGGCCGGGTTTGGCCGCGTGGCTTGGGATAATCCCCGTTCGCGATGGCCACGAATACGAAACAGTGGGCGGGCATCGGGCGCGGCGGTGCCGATCGCGACCGCCGGGCAACCGGCGCCGGCAGCACGGTGCCCGCCGCCGTCCGGATCCGCATGCGTGACCACCCCGCGAAGCATCAGCCGATTGTCGGCTCCACCCGGCTGGGATAACAGGTAAGCATGCGCGTCGGGACCGCCTGCCGGGGGCGGGAGCATCGGCGCGGGGGGTGTCGGGATGGATCTGGCCGCATGACAGCATTCGAGCGGTATCAGCGGCTCGAGGGGCCGGGGCTCTGGGCGCCGTCCGCCGAGGATCAGCGCCGCGACGTCGTGGTCCGTTTCGGCGAGGCCACGCTGATCATCGCCGACGCGCGCTCGGATCAGGTGCTGAGCCACTGGTCGCTGGCGGCCACCCACCGGATCAACCCCGGGCAGACCCCGGCGTTGTTCGTGCCCGCGGACCGCTCCGACGCCACCCCCGAGGAACGGCTGGAGCTTGACGATCCGCTGCTGATCGAGGCGCTCGAGACCCTTGATCGCGCCCTGTCGCCGCCGCGGGCGCGCTGGCTGCGGCGCGGGCGCAGTATCGCCATCGCGGCCAGCGTGGTCGTGGGGCTCATGGTCGCGGTGCTGTGGCTGCCGGGCGCGTTGATCGGGCATACCGCGTCGGTGGTGCCGCTGGCCAAGCGGGTGCAGATCGGGCAGGCGATCCTTGACGATCTGACGCGCGACGGGTCGGTGGCGGTGTGCAGCGACGCGCGCGGCAGCGCCGCGTTGCAGACGCTGGGGGGGCGGCTGTTCGCGTCGCCGCGGCGGCTGGTGGTGCTGCGCGGACTGCCCGAAGATGCGCCGGGTGCCTTCGCGCTGCCGGGGCGCATGATCGTGGTCGGGGCGCATCTGCTCGACCGGCTCGACTCGCCCGAGGCGCTGGCGGGGGCGCTCCTGGTCGAGGCCGAGCGCGCCGGCGCCCGCGACCCGCTGCAGGCGGTGCTCTCGCATGCCGGAGTGCAGATGACCGTCCGGCTGCTGACGACGGGCGATCTGCCCGCTGCGGCGCTTGCGGGTTATGGGCAGGTCACGCTCGCCGCGCCGCGCGACAGTGTCGACGTGGGCGCGTTGCTCGATCGGTTCGAGGCCGCGCGTATCGACCCCGTGCCCTTCGCGCATGAGGCCGCGCAGGGCACGCTGGGCGCGGTGATCGAGGCCGGCTGGGACGCGCGCCGCTTCGACATCGCCGTGCCGCTGGCCGATCCCGACTGGGTCGGGCTGCAGAACATCTGCGGCAGCTGAGGCGGACGGCGCGGGGGTTCACCGAGGCCACCGCCTGCGTTACGCTCGGCGCCACGCATCCAGAGCCACAAGGAGCCGCCGATGTCCCGCACCGTTACCCGCACGCTTGGCGCCGCCGAGGTCACGATCCTCACCGATGGCGGCGTCGATTTTCCGCCCGATCTGTTTCCGGGCACCGACGAGGCCCGGATCGGCGCGCTGCTGTCGCAGGCCGGGCAGACCGGCATCCGGACCAATTTCAACGCTGTGCTGGTGCGCAACGGTGGCAGGGTGGTGCTGCTCGATGCCGGGCCGCGCGATCTGTTCGGGCCCAGTTGCGGGTTTCTGCCCGATGCGCTGGCCGAAAGCGGGGTGAAGCCCGACGCCGTCGACACGCTGTTTGCCACGCATCTGCACCCCGACCACATCGCCGGGATGGTTACCCCCGACGGCGCCGCGGTGTTCCCCAACGCCGAACTGGTGGTCCCCGAGGCCGAGCGCGACTTCTGGTCCGATGAAAGCCGCTTCGAGGGCGACACCGCCGACTGGGCGGCGCTGGCGCGCACGGTGCTGGCGGCTTATGGCAACCGCCTGCGGGTGATCGGGCGCGATGCCCAGATCGCGCCGGGGCTGACCGCCTTTGCGCTGCCGGGGCACACGCCGGGGCATTGCGGCTGGCGGCTCGATACCGGCGGCGACGCGCTGCTGCATGTCGGCGACATCGTGCACGCCCCCGATCTGCAGGTTGCCGACCCCGAGATCGGGATCGCCTTCGACGTGGACGCCGGCACCGCGCGGACCACCCGAAAGCGCCTTCTGGATGAACTGGCAACCGACGGTGCGCTGTTCACCGGCGGGCATTTCCTGCACCCGGCGTTTCACCGCGTCGAACGCAGCGGCAGCGGCTACCGGTTGGTCTCGCCCTGAGGGTCGGGGTCGGCGGCGGGTGGGGCGCGGCGCCGCGTGCGCCCCAGCAGCCACTGCCCGCCCCGGATCAGCGGCCAGCGCAGCACCGACGCCGCGCCCGCCAGCACGATCAGCCCGATGACCGGCCCATGATCGCGCGTGATCAGCCCGATCAGCGGCACGCCCAGCGCGATCAGCACCACAGCGCCGGGCCAGTGGAACCGCTGCGGCATCAGCGCGATCGCGGTGGCAAGCACCACCCACAGGCACGCAAGCAGCAGCGACGTGCCCATCACGCCACCTCGCGCAGCAGGCGCGCGGGCAGAGCTTGCGCCCAGGCCGAGATCGTGCCCGCGCCCAGACAGACCACCATGTCGCCGGGCCGGGCATGGGCGCGCACCAGCGCTTCCAGTTCGGCTTCGGTGTCGATGGCGTGCGCGGCGCGGTGGCCATGCGCGACCAGCCCGGCCACCAGATCGTCGCGGCTGGCGCCGGCGATCGGCTCTTCGCCCGCACCGTAGACGGGGGCGATGGCGACCAGATCGGCCTCGTTGAAGCAGTGGCAGAAATCCTCGAACAGCGAGGACAGGCGCGTGACGCGGTGCGGCTGGTGC
>PUOA01000282.1 GCA_003551925.1 Paracoccaceae bacterium | reverse complement strand
GCGCGGTCTGGCGCATGGTCTGGCGCGCGCTCGGGCGCATGGTCTGGCGCGCGGTTGGGCGCATGGTCTGGCGCATGGTCGAACCAGCGCACCAGCCACGGCGCGATCATGAGTGGAAGCGTCACCGGAAGCACCATCGCGCCCGCCAGCAGCGCCGCGCTCGCGCTGCCGCCGATCAGCGCCTGCGGGGTCATCACCGCGCCCATGATCGCCAGCCCCGCCACCGGCGCGCTGCGCCCCGGCGCGGCATCGCCCGCGACTGCCGCGCCCGAGGGGCGCCAGCCGCTGTCCCGCCCCAGCGCCACCGATGCGACGAAGCCTGTGCGACAGAGCATCGCCAGCGGTGCAAACAGCGTCGAGCGCACGAGTTCGCCCCCCAGCGCGCGCCACAGCAGCGCACGCCGCCGCGGAGTGCGCAGCCGCGCACGCAGCGCCAGCACGCCGGCGAGCTTGGGCACCATCAACAGCCCCAGCATCGCGCCCAGCGGCAGCAGCGCGGCCGCGGTGGCATGCACCGCGCCCGAGCCGAACAGCAGCACCAGCGCCAGCCACACCGGCGCCGAGAGATAGCTCTGGATGCCCGCGGCCATGTGCAGCCGGCTGGCCGGGTGCAGCCCCGGCGCGCCGATCAGGCGCAGGTGCTGCAGGTTTCCCTGCGCCCAGCGGCGGTCGCGGCGCAGATGCGCGGCGATGGTCTCGGGGGCGTCTTCGGCGCTGCCGCGGCTGTCGGGATCGATCGCCACCCGCCAGCCGGCGCGGCGCAGGAAGGCGGCCTCGACGAAGTCATGGCTGAGCACCGCGCCCCCCCAGGGCGCGCGGCCGGGCAGGTCGGGGACCTGTGCAGCCTCGGCAAAGGCACGGGCGCGGATCAGCGCGTTGTGACCCCAGAAATTGCCCGCGTCCCCGCTGAGCCGTGCCAGCCCGCGCGCGAAGACTGGCCCGCAGAGCCGCGACGACAGCCGTTGCAGCCGCGCGAAGCGGCTGGAGCCGGGCCGCAGCCGGATCGCCGCCTGCACGATCCCGAGCCCCGGGTCCGCCGCCATTCGCGCGCGCATCCGTGCCAGCCGCGCGGCGCTGAAGCCGCTGTCGGCGTCGAGCACGAGCATGGTGTCGACCCCCGCGCCGTGACGCTCCAGCCAGTCGCGCAGATTTCCGGGTTTGCGCCCCGTCGGCGCGGGGCGGTTGCGGTAGCGGACGCGGTCGCCCAACGGGGCAAGGGCCGCCTGTTCGGCGGCCAGCGCCTGCGGGTCGGTCGTGTCGGACAGCACGAACACCGTGCAATCGCGGTCCTGACCGGTCGCGTCGAGGCCCCGCAGGAAGTCCTGCACCCGCGCCGCGATGGGCGCGGCGGGTTCACCGCAGACCAGCCACAGCGCGGCACAGGGTCCAGGCGCGGGCGCGGGCGCGGGCGGCTTGGCGGCGGTTGTGCTGCGCGCCGGCTCGGACGCCGTGCCGGCAACCGCGGTGACTGCAGCCCCCGCCAGCGCGGTGGCGTTCAGCGCAAACAGCACCGCCACCAGCGCCGCAAGCGCCGGATGCGTGGCGCGCAGGTCCATGCCCCACAGCAGCGCCGCGACCAACCCCACCGTGAGCGCCAGCGCGAGCGCCGCCTGCCACCGTCGCGCGCGGGTCAGCCCGGCCATGTCAGCCGCCGACCGGAGGCCAGATGCGCCGGATCACGCCGTCGCGCCTGACCATGTGCATCACCGCCGCGCCGACATGCACCACGATCAGCGCGACCAGCACGAACCGGCCGTAGAAATGCACCGACTGCGCGAAATCCGCCAGCGCGTCCGAGCGCGGCACCAGCGTCGGAAGGCCGACCGCGTCCAGCATCTCGACCGGGAAGCCACCCGCGCGGACGCGGACGTAACCGCTGACCGTCATCACCAGCAGCATCGCGTAGAGCCCGATATGTCCGGCCCGAGCGGCGGTGTGCTGCCAGCCGGGCACCGAGGCCGGAAGCGGCGGCGCCGGTGCGATCACGCGCCACACCAGCCGCGCCACGACCAGCGCAAAGATGATCACGCCGCCGTTCTTGTGCAGGATGAACAGCAGGTCCTGGGTCGGGCGTTCCAGCCCCTCGCGCAGCATGACGGCGCCGATGGGGATGGTCGACAGGATCAGGATCGCGCTCACCCAGTGCAGCGCACGGGTGGTGCTGCTGTAACGGGGCGTTGGCGTTTCGCTCGCGTCGGTCATGTGCACTCCCTCCGGTCGCCTCGCTGCCCTGGCCTGATGCGCGGCACTGCCTGCGCAGCGCGCTGCGACATCACGCCCCGGGCGCTGCTCAAAGTGGTAGTGCGCGGACGGAAAAGGCAAGCGGGCGTGGCGGCTGCGCGATGCTGCGGACGCGAAATCCGGCGGATATCACGGCTTCGTGACGCTCCGCCCGGCTTGCGTGACAATCCCGGCGCTGCGCTATGTCGCAGGCAATGGTGAAGTCGATGGTCAATGTGATGCGCCGCGGAGCCGGCGCGATTTCGACGCGGAACGCGTCGTTGCAGGCGATGCTTCTGCTGTGCCTGCTGGTGCCGGCAAGCGGCATGTGCGCGGCCCTGCTGGCCTATGCCGGCGGCGCCGAACAGCCCTACGCCGCCGCGTTGCTGACATGGATCATTGCCTTCGGCGGTGCCGTGGCGGTTCTGCAGGGGCTCGAGCGCACGCGCTACCCGCACGCAACGCTGGGTCTGTGCAACATCATGACCATCCTGCGCGCCGCATCGATCGCCGTGCTGGCCGGCCTGCTGGCCACGCCCGAGGCGCTGGACCCCGTCTCCGGGCTTGGCTGGGCGCTGGTGGTGCTGGCGCTCATCACGCTGATGCTGGACGGGGTGGATGGCTGGGCGGCGCGGCGCTCGGGGTTGCGCTCGGCGTTCGGGGCGCGGTTCGATGTGGAATCCGATGTGGCCTTCGCGCTGGTGATGGCGGCGCTGGCGTGGCAGTCGGGCCATGTCGGCGCGTGGTTCCTGGCGCTGGGGCTGATGCGACCGGCGTTCCTGGCCGCCGGTGCCGTGCTGCCCGCGCTGCGCCGACCCCTGCCCGATGCGTTCTGGCGCAAGAGCGTTGCCGCCACGCAGATGGGGCTGCAGGTGGTGCTGCTGGCGCCGGTGCTCGGCCCGGCGGTGTCGCATGCGCTGGGGGCAGGGCTGCTGGCGGTGGTGGCGATGGCCTTCGCGGTCGATATCCGCTGGCTGCTGGCCCGCGCGGCGGAGGCGCCATGACCTTCGGCGCGCTGCGGTTCGCGCTGCGGTTGCTGCTGGCGGCGGCGATCCTGTATCTGGTGCTGATCCAGCCCAACCACCCCGCGGCGATGACCTGGGGGGCGTTGGGCATGTTCCCGCTGGAGTTCCCGGCGTTGATCGCGGCGCTGATTCTGCTGGGGACGGGCCGTGCAGGGACGCTGTTCCGGGTGGCACTGGTGGGCGCGCTGGTGGCCATCGTGGTGCTCAAGCTCGCCGATTTCGCCACCTTCATCGCGTATAACCGCAGCTTCAACATCGCGGTCGACCTGAACCTGCTGCCGGCGGCGTGGATGCTGGCGCAAGGCTCCATCGGCACGCCGCTTGCCGCGTTGGCGGTGGCGGGCGCGCTGGCGGCGCTTGTGGTGCTGACCGGGGCGCTGTGGTGGGCGTCGGGGGTATGGGCGCGCGTGGTCCCCCCACGCCCGGCGCGGATCGGCGCGGCGGTGCTGCTGGTCCCCGCGCTCGCCGTGGCCGTGGCCGAGATCGGGCAGGCGCGCCGCGTATGGGAGCTTCCGCCCGACCTGCGCGCCGCACTCCCCGGCGCGGCGTTCACCGCGCGCGTCGGCCTTGAACGGGTCGCGCAGTTTCGCGCCGCCCGCGCCGATCTGGCCGACTTCCGCGACGCCGCCGCGCGCGATCCGATGCTGGGCGCGGCGCCGCTCTTCGACCATCTGGGCGACACCGATGTCGTGCTCGTCTATGTCGAAAGCTACGGGCGCTCGAGCTTCGAGAACCCGCTCTACATCGACACCCACACCGGCACCCTGCGCGAGATCGAGGCCGATCTGGCCGACCGGGGGCTCGCCATGCGCTCGGGGTGGTCCACCGCGCCGATGGTGGGCGGGCAAAGCTGGCTTGCGCATGGCTCGGTCGCCACGGGGATGTGGCTGGACAACCAGGGCCGTTACCGCGCGGTGCTGGCCAGCGACCGGCGCACGTTGTTTCATTTCGCCCAAGCCGAGGGCCGGCGCACCGTGGCGATCAAGCCCGCGCATGTCCTGCCCTGGCCCGAGGGCGATTTCTTCGGATTCGATGCCATCTACAACGCCGCCGATCTGGGCTACGCGGGCGAGCCCTTCAACTGGGTGACCATGCCCGATCAGTTCACCATGCATGCGCTCGACCGGCTGGAGCGCAGCGCGCCGCAGGGCACGCGCACACCGCTGGTGGCGCAGGTGGCGCTGGTGTCCTCGCACGCGCCGTGGCTGCCGATCCCGCCGGTGATCGATTGGGAGGACATCGGCGACGGCACCGTGTTCAACCAGTGGGCCAACGAGGGCGACCCGCCCGAGGTCGTCTGGCGCGACCATGACCGCGTGCGCGACAAGTTCCGCCTCGCCATCGACTACAGCCTGCAGGTGGTGGGTGCCTGGGCCGCGCGGCATGCCGATGACCCGCCGCTGATCGTCATGGTGGGCGATCACGAGCCGGCGCGGTTCGTCTCGGGCGTGCCGGGCTATGACGTGCCGGTCCATGTCATCGGCCCGCCCGACCTGGTGGACCGGTTCGAGGCGCTGGGCTGGACGCCGGGCATGATCCCCGACCCCGACACGCTGCCCATCCGCATGGACGCGTTGCGCGACGGGTTGCTGGGCGTGCTCAGCAGCGGTGTGCCGTGACGCGTTTGCGTTGGCTCCTGCTGCTGCGCGTTGCGGTGACGCTGGCGGCGCTGGCGCTGGTCGCCCGCGCGCTGAGCGCCGAGGCGATCGCCGACGCGCTGCGCGGGGTGCGGCCGGGCTGGGTGGCGCTGGCGGCCGCAGCGCTGGCCGCACAGATCGCGCTGTCGGCGCTGCGCTGGCAACGCACCGCCGGTGCGCTGGGCGTGCCGTTGCGCCGCGGCCCGGCGCTGGGCGAATACTGGCTGGCGGTGCTGGGCAACACGGTGTTGCCCGGCGGCGTGCTGGGCGATGTCGGCCGCGCGGTGCGGTTGCGCGCGCAGGCGGGGCTGGGGGCGGCCGCGGAAACCGTGGTGATCGAACGGCTGGCGGGGCAACTGGTGCTGGCCTTCGCCACCGCGCTGGGGGTGGCGGCGTGGTTCTGGCCGCAGCCGCTGGGGCTCGGCGCGGGCGCCGGCGCGGGGGGGCTTGCGCTGCTGCTCTGGGCGGCGTTGCGCAAACCGCGCACCCTGCCGGGCCTGCCGGGGCGGATGCTGGGCCGGCTGCTGGGCCGGCTGCGCACCGCCTGGGTCGCCGCGGGGATCTGGCGCGCGCAGGCCGGGCTGAGCGCGGCGATCGTGCTGTGCAACCTGCTGGGCTTCTGGGCGGCGGCGCAGGCGGTGGGGGTGACGCTGCCGCCCGGCGCGGCGCTCTTCGTGCTTCCGCTGACGCTGACGGCGATGCTGCTGCCGGTCTCGGTCAACGGCTGGGGGCTGCGCGAAGGGGCGGCGGCGCTGTTGTGGCCGCTCGCGGGGGTGGCTCCGGCGGCGGCGGTGGCGGCAAGCGTGATCTTCGGCCTGTCGGCGCTGATCGCCGCGCTGCCCGGCGTCGTGGTGCCGCTGCGCGCCGCCCGCGCCGTGCCCGCGCCGGATTGAATCCGCCGCGCGCTTGCTGTCTGTTGGGGCCAACGCAACCCGCAGGAGCCGCGCCGATGCCCGCAAGCCACACCATGACCGCGATCGAGATCACCCGCCCCGGCGGCCCCGAGGTGCTGGAGCCCGCCACCCGCCCCGTCCCGGTGCCGGGCCACGGGCAGATCGTGGTGCGGCTGGCGCATGCCGGGGTCAACCGCCCCGACGCGCTGCAACGCGCGGGCGCCTATGCGCCGCCGCCCGGCGCCTCGGACCTGCCGGGGCTGGAAGGGGCGGGCCATGTCGCCGCCGTCGGCCCCGGCGTGACGCGGTGGCGCGAGGGCGACGCGGTCTGCGCGCTCTTCCCCGGCGGCGCCTATGCCGAATACGCCGCGACCGACGCGCGCCACGCGCTGCCGGTCCCCGCCGGGCTGGACCTTGCCGCCGCCGCCTGCCTGCCCGAGACGTTCTTCACCGTCTGGACCAACGTCTTCGACCGTGGCCGGTTGCAGGCGGGCGAGCGGTTCCTGGTGCACGGCGGCAGCTCGGGCATCGGCACCACGGCGATCCAGCTTGCCCACGCCTTCGGCGCGCGCGTCTTCACCACCGCCGGGTCGGAAGCGAAATGCGCCGCCTGCCGTGATCTGGGCGCCGAGCGCGCGATCAACTACCGCGAGGAGGATTTCGTCGCCGTGCTCAAGGCCGAGGGCGGGGCGGACCTGATCCTCGACATGGTGGGCGGCGAGTATCTGCCGCGCAACGTCAAGGCGCTGGCCGATGACGGCCGGCTGGTGCAGATCGCGTTCCTGACCGGCCCGAAGGTGACGCTGAACTTCGCGCAGGTGATGACGCGGCGGCTGACCATCACCGGCTCCACCCTGCGCCCGCAATCCGACACCGCCAAGGCCGCCATCGCCGAGGCGCTGGAAACCCATGTCTGGCCGCTGCTCGAAGCGGGCCGCGTCGCCCCGGTGATCGACAGCCATGTCGCGCTGAAGGACGCCGCGCAGGCGCATAAGCGGATGGAAAGCTCCGAGCATATCGGGAAGATCGTGCTGGATGTGGGGTGAGGGGCTCAGGGTTGCGCGTACGCGGCGGGCTGCGGTCTGCGCGTGGAATAAAATTGCACAGAGAGCTCAAAAAGAATCACTTGTTGAGCATCAACTTCTCGTTACTGTTTGATGTGCGTAACAATGGATCATCGAGGAATCGCCGATTCGAAGCCTCACACGCACACCGAAACCAGCTTGACAGGAGGTTACCGTGAAATTGCGTCACTTGCTTGCAGCAGTTGCTGCTTCCGCGTCATTGAGTGCTTGCGTCACTCCTTCCGACACACCGGCAGAAGATCCTCTGTTTGCGCAGTTGTCGGGAAAAACGTTATCGCGTGAAGGGTCGACGGTTACGTTTCAACCGAATGGCGCACTTACCGGAACTACCCCCGACGGCACCGAAATATTGGGCGCTTGGGCAGTCCGGAATGGGCAGTATTGCCGCACATTGACTACGCCGGAGCAGCTTGCTGGTACGTCGTGTCAGAATGTCGAAGTCACCGCGCAAAGCGTCTCGTTCAACGGAAATGCCTGGATGATCGAGTAAACCGCATTTAGTTCGCTGTTGGATGCCGCATGACCTTCCCCAGTGTCGTTGGCCTTTTTTGATGAGGAATGAGCGGGGTTGGCCCCTCAAAACGGACACCCCGCCGTCACCTTGATCCCCTTGCCCCCGTCCGGGTGGCGCAGGCGCAGGGTCTGGGCGTGGAGCATCAGGCGGGGGTGGTCCCGGGCCGGGCCGGTGGCGTAGAGGCTGTCGCCCAGGATGGGGTGGCCCAGTTCGCGCATGTGCACGCGCAACTGGTGGCTGCGGCCGGTGCGCGGCATCAGCCGCATGCGGGTGGCCGATCCCTCACGCCGCTGGACGCGCCAGTCGGTCTGCGCGGGGCGGCCGGTGTCGTGGCAGACCTTCTGCAGCGGGCGGTTGGGCCAGTCCACGGTGAGCGGCAGGTCGATGCTGCCCGCGCGTCCCTCCGGGTGCCCCGCCACCAGCGCGACATAGGTCTTGCGGGCGTGGCGGCGCTCGAACT
>PUOA01000286.1 GCA_003551925.1 Paracoccaceae bacterium | reverse complement strand
GCTGGGCGGCGGGGTGCTGCAGGCGCTGGGGCTGGGCGCGCTGGGCGCGGCGCTGCATCTGGGCGCCTTCGGCCCCGACCCGCTGCGCGACAAGTTCGCCGACGGCGTGGACGGGTTTCAGGCCGACCGCGTGGACCGCGCCGTGCAGGAGGCCGAGACGCATCTTGCCGACATGGCCGAGGCGATCCGCCAGACCGCCGACCGCGCGCTGGTGGCGCGGATCGACAGCTTCTCGCGCCATGTCCGCGCGTTGTTGAAAACCGTGCAGGATGACCCGCGGCGGCTGAGCACGGCGCGGCGCTATCTGGCGGTCTACCTGATCGGCGCGCGCGATGCGACGACGCAGTTCGTGGCGCTCTACAACCGCACCCGCAACGCCGACGTCCGCAACGATTTCGAGGCGCTTCTGGACGACCTCGAAGGCCGCTTCGCCCTGCGCCGCGAGGCACTTCTGCGCGATGACCGCCAGGAACTTGATATCGAGATCGAAGTGCTGCGCGAGCGGTTGCAACGCGAGGCCCCGCGCAGCGTTTCGTCAGACCGGACCCCGTGACGGGCGCAGCCCCTGGCACCAACGAAAGGATACACTCCCATGTCGGACACCGTGCGCCAGAAGGCCACCGAGATCATCGCGGAAGTCGAGGAAGTCACCACCCACGCCTTGCCCGAACCGGTGGGCGAGGTCGTCGCGCTCGAGCAGGCCGACGACGCCGTCGCCGAGAAGATTCGCAAGCGCATGGCCGAGATCGATCTGGCCAATTCGGGCTCGGTCATCGGCTTCGGTGCCGGCGCGCAGCAGGAGTTGCAGCAGATCAGCCAGGCAATGCTGGGCGACGTGAAGAACAAGGACCTCGGCCCCGCCGGCGACAGCCTGCGCGAGATGGTGGGCACGATCCGCGGCTTTTCGGTCACCGAGCTCGACACGCGGCGCGAGCAGAGCTGGTGGGAACGCCTGACCGGGCGCGCCGCGCCGATGGCGAATTTCATGGCCCGCTACGAGGGTGTGCAGGACCAGATCGACCGCATCTCGAACGCGCTGCTGGGCCATGAGACGCGGCTTCTGAAGGACATCAAGTCGCTCGACCTGCTCTATGACAAGACGCTGGAATTCTACGACGAGCTCGCGCTCTACATTGCCGCCGGCGAGGCGCGGCTGGCCGAGCTGGACGAGACCACGATCCCCGAGAAGGAGGCCGAGGTCGACGACGCCCCCGAAAACGCCCGCGTGATGAAGGCCCAGGAGCTGCGCGACCTGCGCTCGGCGCGCGACGATCTGGAGCGCCGCGTGCACGATCTGAAGCTCACGCGGCAGGTGACGATGCAGTCGCTGCCCTCGATCCGGCTGGTGCAGGAGAACGACAAGTCGCTGGTCACGCGGATCAATTCGACGCTGGTGAACACGGTGCCGCTGTGGGAGACGCAGCTTGCGCAGGCGCTGACCATCCAGCGCTCGAAAGAGGCTGCGGCGGCGGTGCGCGAGGCCGGCGATCTGACCAACGAGCTGCTGACCCGCAACGCCGAAAACCTGCGCGAGGCCAACCGCACCGTCCGCGAGGAGGTCGAGCGCGGCGTGTTCGACATCGACGCGGTCAAGCAGGCCAACGACACGCTGATCGCCACGATCGAGGACAGCCTCAAGATCGCCGATGAGGGCCGCAGCCGCCGCGCCGCCGCCGAGGAGGCGCTGACGGGCATGGAATCGGAACTGCGCGAGGCGCTGGGCGCGGCGCGCGCCCGTGCGGATGCGGGTTCGGGTTCGGGTTCGGGCTCGGGTTCGGGCTCGGGCGGCGAACGACGGGACGACGCCGGATGAGCGCGCGGCGCGGCGCAGCGGGCACGGCGATGGCCGCCGCCGCCTTCGCGCTCGCGGGGTGCCTGTCGCCCGAGATGACCGCCGCACCCACGCCCCCGCCACAGACCGCTCCTGCCGCCGCGCCTGCACCCCCCGAACGCACGGAGCCCGCGCTGCGCGACAGCGAGATCGCGCGCTACTATCGGCGGGTCGAGGCGTCGCGCCGCGCCGACGGGCTGATGCGCACCGATGGCGGCGGCGCCGACACCCCGTTCACCCCCTCGATGGTGGTCGAGAACTTCATCCGCATCGCGCTTTATGATGAATACGTCATGATCGGCGGCCGCCCCGTCGCGCGTGAGACCCCCGCCGCGCTGCGCCGCTGGGAAAACCCGGTGCGGATGCGGCTGGAATTCGGCGAGTCCGTTCCCGAAACGATGCGCAGGCAGGACCGGGCGCTGGTGGGCGACTATGCTGCGCGGCTGGGCGAGCTGACCGGGCACCCGGTGTCGCTGGTGGGCGAGCGTGGCAATTTCCACGTGCTCGTGCTGTCCGAGGACGAACGCCGCCGGATCGGGCCACGGATGCGCCAGCTTGTGCCGGGGGTCGATGACGACACCGTGCGGCTGGTCGAGACGATGCCGCGCTCGACCTTCTGCCTGGTGCTGGCGTTCTCGCGCGCGGGGACCGATGTCTACACCGACGCGATCGCGGTGATTCGCGCCGAGCACCCTGACCTGACGCGCACCGCCTGCTATCACGAGGAACTCGCCCAGGGGCTGGGCCTGCCCAATGACAGCAGCCAGGCGCGGCCGTCGATCTTCAACGACCGGCAGGAATTCGCGCTGCTGACCCCGCATGACGAATTGCTGCTGCAGCTCCTCTATGATCCCCGCCTGCGCCCGGGGATGCGCGCCGCGCAGGCCCGGCCCATCGTGCGCCGGATCGTCGACGAGTTGATGGGCGCCGAGAGTTAGGCGATACTGCGCACGGGGCGCGCCGCCGCCCGCACCACCAGACCGAGGGAGCCGGCAATGGTCTTCAATTTCCTCAAGGGTCAGTTCATCGATGTCATCGAATGGACCGACGACAGCCGCAACACCATGGTCTACAGGTTCGAGCGCTACGGCAACTCGATCATGTACGGCGCCAAGCTGACCGTCCGCGAGGGGCAGACGGCGGTGTTCGTGCACGAAGGCCAGCTGGCCGACGTGTTCGAACCGGGGCTCTACCAGCTTGAAACCAACAACATGCCGCTGCTCACCGCGCTGCAGCACTGGAGCCACGGCTTCAATTCGCCCTTCAAGTCGGAAATCTATTTCATCAACACGCGCCGCTTTCCGGGGCTGAAATGGGGCACGCAGAACCCGATCATGCTGCGCGACCCCGAATTCGGCCCGCTGCGGCTGCGCGCCTTCGGCTCCTACACCGTTCGCGTCACCGACCCGTCGGTGTTCATGCGCGAGATCGTGGGCACCGACGGCGATTTCACGCAGGAGAAGATCTCGGGCCAGATCCGCAACATCGTGGTGCAGAAGGTCAGCCGCGTGCTGGCGGGCAGCGGCATCCCCGCGCTCGACATGGCGGCGAACACCAAGGATCTGAGCGATGTCGTCGGCAAGGCCATCGAGCCCACGCTGAGCGAATACGGCCTCGCCATGCCCGAACTCTACATCGAGAACATCTCGCTCCCGCCCGAGGTCGAGAAGGTGCTCGATCAGCGGACCTCGATGGGGATCGTGGGCGATCTGGGGCAGTATCAGCAATTCTCGGCCGCGCAGGCGCTGCAGAAGGCCGCCGAGGGCGGTGGCGGTGGCGGCGACGGCAGCATGGGCGCGGGGCTTGGCGCCGGCATGGGCATGGGGCTGGGCATGGCGATGGCGCAGAACATGGGCCAGGCCGCCGGCGGCGGGCAGGCGCAGCAACCGCCGCAGGCCCCCGGTGCCGCCGCACCGCCGCCCCCGCCTCCGCCGCAGCAGACCGTGTGGCACATCGCCGAGAACGGGCAGACCAAGGGGCCGTTCGACCCCGCCACCCTGAAGCAGATGGCCGCGCAGGGCTCGCTCACGCGCGAGACGCTGGTCTGGTCCGCCGGGCAGGAGGGCTGGCAGAAGGCCGGCGAGGTGGATGCGCTCCGCCCGGTCTTCGCTTCCACGCCCCCGCCGCCCCCGCCGCCCGCCGGCTGAGCCGCAACGCGCCCGGAAAGGGGACCCCATGACCGAACAGCGCGTCTGCGTGGGCGCCATCGCCGGGGCGTTCGGCGTGCGCGGCGAGGTGCGGCTGAAAAGCTTCTGCGCCGAGCCCGCGGCGATCGCCGATTACGGCCCGCTGTGGTCCGAGGATGGCGCGCGGCGGTTCGAGCTGAGCCTCGGCCGCCCCGTCACCAGCGGTTTCGCCGCGCGGCTGTCGGGCGTGAGCACGCGCGAGGCCGCCGACGCGCTGCGCGGCACGCGGCTTTTCGCCGACCGCGACCGCCTGCCGCCTCCGGGCGATGACGAGTTCTACCACGCCGACCTGATCGGACTGGCCGTCTGCGACACCGGCGGGCAGCCGCTGGGCCGCGTGCACGCGGTGCTCAACCACGGCGCGGGCGACCTGCTGGAGATCGCGCTGCCCGCCGGGCGCGGCACCGCGCTTCTGCCGTTCACGCGCGCGGTGGTGCCGACGGTCGATCTGGCCGCCGCGCGCATCGTCGCCGACCCGCCCGAGGGCTGGGCCGAATGACCGACGCGCCCAAGCCCCGCTCGCATGGCCGGTTGCAGCCCGGCGTGTCGCTGACCCCGCGGCCCCTGATGGACGGCCCGCCACGGGTGGCGGGCGTCTGGACCGCGCGGGTCATCACGCTTTTGCCGCAGGCGTTTCCGGGCGTGCTGGGCCAGTCGCTGACCGGGCGCGCGCTCGATCACGGGCTGTGGGCGCTCGACACGGTCGATCTGCGCGGGTTCGGCGAGGGCAGGCACCGCAATGTCGACGACACCCCCGCGGGCGGCGGCGCGGGGATGGTGCTGCGCGCCGATGTGATGGCCCGCGCGATCGACGCCGCCACCCGCGGCCCGGCGCAGGACCGCGCGCGCTGGCCGATCCTGTATCTGTCGCCCCGCGGTGCGCCGTTCACGCAGGCGCGCGCCGCCGAGCTGGCGCAGGGCGCGGGCGTCACGCTGATCTGCGGCCGCTTCGAGGGGCTGGACCAGCGCGTGATCGACCATTTCGCGATCGAGGAGGTGAGCCTGGGCGATTTCGTCCTGACGGGCGGCGAGATCGCGGCGCAGGCCTTGATCGACGCGACGGTCCGGCTTATACCGCGCGTGCTCGGGAATCAGGCCTCGACCGAGGAGGAGTCGTTCTCGGACGGGTTGCTTGAGGCTCCGCACTACACCCGCCCCGCCAGTTGGCACGGCCACGACATCCCGGAGGTTCTCCTGTCCGGGGATCATGGCAGGATCGCAGCCTGGCGGCGGGACATGGCCGAGAGGCTGACGAAGGAACGCCGCCCTGACCTCTGGCGGGCTTACCGTGCGCGGCACGGCGGGGACCCGGTTGGAGACCAAGAGCTCTGAGGGCGCTCACACGACGCGGGGAAAAACCGCGCCACATCGAAAGGACACCGCGATGAACCTTATCGCGCAGCTGGAAGCCGAGCAGATCGCCGAGCTTGGCAAGGACATTCCCGATTTCAAGGCCGGCGACACCGTGCGCGTCGGCTACAAGGTCACCGAGGGCACGCGCTCGCGGGTGCAGAACTTCGAAGGCGTCTGCATCGCGCGCAAGGGTGGCAGCGGCGTCGCCGCGTCGTTCACCGTGCGCAAGATCTCGTTCGGCGAAGGGGTGGAGCGCGTGTTTCCGCTGTATTCCACGAACATCGACAGCATCACCGTGGTCCGCCGGGGCAAGGTGCGGCGCGCGAAGCTCTATTACCTGCGCGACCGTCGCGGCAAATCCGCCCGCATCGCCGAAAAGACCAACTACCGCCCGCTGGGCGGCGCCAAGGCATAAGGAGCCGGGGACCGATGAAAGCCGATACGCATCCCGCCTACCACATGATCAACGTCAAGATGACCGACGGCACCGTGGTGCAGATGAAATCCACCTGGGGCTCCGAAGGCGAGACCCTGTCGCTCGAGATCGACCCCAAGGTGCACCCCGCCTGGACCGGCGGCGGCGCGCGCCTGATGGACACCGGCGGCCGGGTGTCGAAGTTCAAGAACAAATACGCCGGGCTGGGCTTCTGAACCCACCCCGCGCGCAAGTCTGACCCTTACCGGGCGCGCCCCAGCCGGGCGCGCCCGTTTCCGGTGCGGGGGGTGCCCGCACCAGTCCGGAGCACCGCAGACACGTGGCGCATATCATCGTTGTCGGAAACGAAAAGGGTGGCTCGGGGAAGTCCACCACCTCGATGCATGTCGCGGTGGCGCTGGCGCGCATGGGCCACCGGGTCGGCGCCATCGACCTGGACCTGCGCCAGCGCAGCTTTGGCCGCTACGTCGAAAACCGCCGCGCGCATCTGGCCCGCCACGGGCTGGACCTGCCGGTGCCCGATTACCGCCCGCTCCCCGAGGCTCCCCCCGCCGACATCCCCGACGGCGCACACCCGCTGGATGTGGCCTTCGGCCAGGTGATGCAGGCACTCGAACCCGAAAGCGACTTCATCCTCATCGACTGCCCCGGCGCGCACACACGGCTGAGCCAGCTTGCGCATTCGCTGGCCGACACGCTGATCACCCCGATGAATGACAGCTTCGTCGATTTCGACCTGCTGGCACGCAGCGACCCGGAAACCGGCAAGGTGCTGGGCCCGTCGATCTATGCGGAAATGGTCTGGGGCGCGCGGCAGGCCCGCGCGCGCGAGGGGCTCAAGCCCATCGACTGGGTGGTGCTGCGCAACCGGATGGGCACGCAGGCGATGCACAACAAGCGCAAGGTCGGCACCGCGCTGACCGATCTGGCCAGGCGCATCGGCTTTCGCGTGGCGCCGGGGTTTTCCGAGCGCGTGATCTTCCGCGAGCTGTTCCCGCGCGGGCTGACGCTGCTGGATTTGCGCGACACCGGCGGGCAGAGCTTCAGCCTGTCCAACATCGCCGCCCGGCAGGAACTGCGCGATCTGCTGTCGACGCTTGATCTGCCGGGGGTGAAGGTGTCGGTCTGAGCGCGGACCGCCGTCAGTAGCTGCGCGGCAACCCCATCACGTGCTCGGCGATGTAGGACAGCACCAGATTGGTCGAGATCGGCGCGACCTGATACAGCCGGGTTTCGCGGAACTTGCGCTCGATGTCGTATTCCTCGGCAAAGCCGAAGCCCCCGAAGGTCTGCACCGCGGCCTCGGCGGCGTCCCAGCTGGCCTCGGCGGCGAGCATCTTGGCCATGTTCGCCTCGGCGCCCGGATTTTCGCCGGCCTCGTAGCGGCGCACCGCGTCGTGGACCATCAGCTCGGCCGCGCGCATCCGCGCATAGGCCTGCGCGAGCGGAAAGGCGATGCCCTGGTTCTGGCCGATGGGCCGGCCGAACACCTCGCGTTCGCTGGCATAGGCGCTGGCCCGCGCCAGCAGCCATTTCGCGTCGCCGATGCACTCGGAGGCGATCAGGATACGCTCGGCGTTCATGCCCGACATGATGTAGCGAAAGCCGCGCCCTTCCTCACCGATCAGGTTCTCGGCGGGGATTTCGACATCATCGAAGAACACCTCGCAACTGCCGTGGTTCATCATCGTGCGGATCGGCGAAATGCGCATGCCTGCCTCGCGCGCGGCGGTCATGTCGACGATGAACACCGACAGCCCGTCGGTGCGGCGCGCGACCTCGGCCTGCGGGGTGGTGCGCGCAAGCAGGATCATCAGGTCGGAATGCTCGGCGCGGCTGGTCCAGATCTTCTGGCCGTTGACGATGTAGCGGTCGCCCTCGCGCCGGGCGAAGGTCTTGATCGCGGGGGTGTTGGTGCCGCTGCCGGGTTCGGTCACGCCGAAGGCCTGCAGCCGCTGCGAGCCGTCGGCGATGCCGGGCAGGTAACGCGCCTTCTGCGCGTCGCTGCCGTGGCGCAGCAGCGTGCCCATGGTGTACATCTGCGCATGCAGCGCGGCGGCATTGC
>PUOA01000317.1 GCA_003551925.1 Paracoccaceae bacterium | reverse complement strand
GCACGCGGTGCGCCGGCGCGTGGCGATGATGTTCCAGGACCCGGTCGGATCGCTCAGCCCGCGCAAGACCGTGCGCGAGCTGATCCTCGAGCCCTTTGCGATTCACGGGGTGCGGGTGACGGACCGCAAGGCGCGCGCGCGCGAGCTGCTGGCGGCGGCGGGGCTGGGCGCCGACTTCCTGGATCGGTATCCGCATCAGCTGTCGGGCGGACAGGCGCGCCGCGTGGGCGTGGCGCGCGCGCTGGCGCTGGACCCGGCGCTGGTGCTCGCCGACGAGCCCACCGCCGGGCTCGATGTCTCGATCCAGGGCGAGATCCTGAACCTGATGAACCGCGTGAAGCGCGAGCGCGGGCTGACCACGCTGATCATCACCCACAACCTGAACATCCTGCGCCATATCGCCGACCGGGTGGCGGTGATGTATCTTGGCCGCATCGTCGAGACCGGCCCGGTCGAACGATTGCTCACCGCCCCCGCGCACCCCTATACGCGCGCGCTGATGGCCGCCAACCCCGAGCCCGACCCCACCGCGCGGCGCGAACGCATCGTGCTGGGCGGAGAGACGCCGGCGCTGAGCGCGCGGCCGCCGGGCTGCGAGTTTCACCCCCGCTGCCCGGTCGCGCGCGACGATTGCGCCACCCGTGCCCCGGTGCTTGCCCCGTCGCGCACCAGCGGCGCGGTTTCCTGCCACTACCCGCTGACCGGCACGGAGAAGATCGGCGCATGAGCTACGGGATCTATATCGGGCGCCGCCACACCGCAGACGGCATCGCCTATCTGGCGGGATATGGCGACGAACCCTCGGGCCACTGGCTGGAGCTGGCCCCGCGCCGCCAACACGCCCCCGGCAGCACCATCACCGTCGGCGTGACCCCGCAGGCCGACATGCCCGGCAAGCTGAGCGAGATCCCCCAGGCGCCCGAAACCGCGCGGCTGCTGCGGGTGAATTACAGCTACTATCTCGGCGTGCCGGCGCCGCTGACCAATGGCGGGCTCAACGAATACGGCGTGGCGGTGCGCGATATCTGGGCGCCCTCGCGCGAGGAGCTGGTGCGGATGACGCCGCGCGACCAGCGCGGGCCGAACTATTCCGATCTCGCGCGTATCGTCGTCGAACGCGCGCGCACCGCCCGCGAGGGGGTGGAGCTGATCGGATCGCTGATCGCCGAGCACGGCTATTCCAGCTATGGCGGCAACTCGCACATGATCGCCGACCCCGATGAGGCCTGGGTGGTGCAGGAATTCGCCGGCGGGCGCGGGCTGTGGGTGGCCGAGCGGCTGGGCGATGACGCCATCCGCGCCTCGCGCCCCGGTTATATTTTCCAGATCCCGCCCGCGCCCGATGCGGATTACCGCTTTCCACCGCATTTCATCGCCACCGCGGTCGAGCTGGGCTGGTATGATCCCGCCGATGGCCCCTTCGATGTCAACCGCGTCTATGGTGACGGCAAGGGCCGTTGGGAAGGTGTCTCCTGGATCGAGGACGAGATGCGCAAGCGCGCCGCGCTCCCCGGCGGCATCACGCTCGAGGATGTGTTCTGGGCCATCCAGACCGAGGTTCTCACCGGCGACACCGCGGGCTATGGCCAGGTCGTGCCGCTCGAACACCCCGCCCATCCCGAACTGCGGATGCTGTGGCATGCCCCGGTCGGGCCGGTGACGGCACCGCTGGTGCCGCTCTTTCTGGGCATGTCCGAGGTGCCGCACGAATACCGGCGCCATCGCCACCTCGAGCACGGCGAAAGCGCGCGGTTTCTGGACACCCGCAAGGCGCATGAGGATCCTGACAGCGTCTCGCATGTGCCGCAGGGGGTGGAAGTGACGCGTGCGGCGGTGCAGGTCTTCAAGCGGCTGATGCATCTGGCGTTTCAGGCGCCCGAGCCGCATTTGCGCGAGGTCTGGGAGCATTGGCGCGCGCATGAGGCCGCGCTGATCGCGGATGCGCCGCAACTGCGGCGCAGCGCGGAAATCCTGCTCGATGCCGGCGAGCCGGCGCTGGCCGCGCGGCTGCTGACCGATTTCGGCCGCACCCGCCTGCTGGCCGCGCTCGATGAGGCCGAGGCACTCGCCGATGCGCTCGAGATCCGGCTGCGCTGCGCGGGTCGACTGAACATGACCGCAACGCCCGTCACGCCCAGGCAGCTCTGGTAGGACTGTCCGGGCAGCGCATACCCGTCTGGCCGGGTCCGTCCGGACCGCAGGGCCGTCAGCTTTTCTTGGCGCGATGTCGCACGACGGTGAAAAGGCGCGTGGCCATCATCAGCGCAAGTGCAGCCCCCAGGGCCGTGACCAGCGGCGCCTCGAACCGCGCCACGCTCCAGGCATGAACCAGCGCCAGAACGGCGGCAGGCCAGGTCAGCAGGTGCAGCCACTTCCAGCGGCGCAGGGTCATGAGCCGCTGCGCCGCGTTGAAGGAGGTCAGCGCAAGCGGCGCCATCAGCACAAGCGCCGCGAGGCCAAGCTGGACGTGGCGCATCTCCATCATTTCCATGCGCATG
Source organism: Paracoccaceae bacterium (assembly GCA_003551925.1). Taxonomy (GTDB): domain Bacteria; phylum Pseudomonadota; class Alphaproteobacteria; order Rhodobacterales; family Rhodobacteraceae; genus Rhabdonatronobacter. The sequence continues at coordinate 5,381 of PUOA01000317.1, read as the reverse complement.
AAGGCCAGCACCCCGCCCTGATCGAACCATGCCCAGATCAGCGCATGCGACAGCGCGTAGGCGAAGGTCCACACGCCAAGCGGCCGCCGCGCCGCGAAGAGCGCAACCCAGCCCGTCAGGAAATGCGCGAATCCGACCGCGAGCGTGCCCATCAGGAACATCAGCCCGAAGCGCCCGGTCTGATGCAGCAGAACCTCGTCCGGCACCACCCCGAGCGCGCCGGTCTGATACTGCCACCACAGCCACAGCCCCGGCAGCGCACCGCCCAGCGCGGACGCCCAGTAGATCGCCGACCGCATCAGAAATTCTCGGTCAGGTCCATGCCGTCATAAAGATGCGCGACCTGTTCTTCGTAGCCGTTGAACATCTGCGTCGCGATGCGGCCGCCATCATGCAGGCGCCGTTCGGTGGCCTGGTGCCATCGCGGGTGCCGGACCTGCGGGTTCACATTGGCATAGAAGCCGTATTCGCGCGGGGCGCGCGCCTCCCAGCTTGACACCGGGCGCTCCGAGACAAGGCGAATGCCCACGATCGACTTGATCGACTTGAAGCCGTATTTCCACGGCACCACCAGCCGGATCGGCGCGCCGTTCTGGTTCGGCATGACCTCGCCATACATGCCCACGGCCAGCAGGGTGAGCGGGTGCATCGCCTCATCCATGCGCAGCCCTTCGCGATAGGGCCAGTCGATGTCGTCGCCGGTCTGGTTGGGCATCTGCGCGGGATCGTAGAGCGTTTCGAACTCGACATATTTCGCGTCCGAGGTCGGATCGAAGCGCGCCAGCAGATCGCGCAGCGGGAAACCGATCCAGGGGATCACCTTGGACCAGGCCTCGACGCAGCGCAGCCGGTAGATGCGTTCCTCGAGGTCGAACCCCGACAGGATATCCTCGATCCCGATCTCGCCGGGGGCATTGGCGTGACCGCTGACGGTGATCCGCCACGGATCGGTCCGAAGCGTGTGGGCGTGCCGCGCCGGATCGTCCTTCGCGGTGCCGAATTCGAAGAAATTGTTGTAGCCGGTGGCGACCTCGTGGCTCGTGATCTCGTCGGTTGCCGAGCCGGGCCAGGGCTCGGCCGCCAGCGTGTCTGCCCGGCCAGACCCCGGCAGCCCCGCCATCAGCCCGGCCGCACCGAGCCCGGCCATGACGCTGCGCCGATCCATGACAAGGGCGCGCGGGGTGATCAGGCGGGCAGGAGGTTCGGGGAAGCGGTATCGGGGCATGAGGTGCCTTCAATGGGGGTCACGGCCCGCCAAAGGGCGGGCCGTGACGGTTGGATCAGGGCAGCGCCGGCGGCATCACCTGCGGCATGTCGCCGGTGAGCGCGTGCATGAAGGCGACCAGCTTGTCGCGCTCGTCATCGCTGAACTCGGCGCCCAGCATCTGCTCGCCCATCAGGTTGATGGCATCACCCAGATCCGCAATGCTGCCATTGTGGAAATAGGGGTAGGTGACGGCCACGTTGCGCAGCGTCGGCGTGCGGAAGTGGTTGCGATCAGCCTCGTCCCCGGTCACGACAAAGCGGCCTTCATCGGTCGGCCCTGGCAGCTCGAAGCGGTGGAACTGGCTGTCGGTCAGCGCCGGGCCGTGGTGGCAGGCCACGCAGCCATTGTCGACAAACAGCTTCATGCCCTCGACCTGGTCGTCGGTCATCGCCTGGCGATCCCCGCGCAGGAACCGGTCGAAGGGCGAGTTCGGCGTGTTGAGCGTGCGCTGGAAGGCGGCCAGGGCCTGGGCCATGTCCTCGCCCGCGATCTCGCCGCCGCTTTCGGGGAAGGCAGCGCGGAAGAGCTGCGTGTATTCCTCGAACTCGCTGAGCTGCGCGATCGCGTCATCGAGATTCATCGCCATCTCGTCGGCGGCTTCGATCGGGCCAAGCGCCTGGCCTTCGAGATCGGGCTCGCGCCCGTCCCAGAACTGCGCCTCGAGGAAACCCGAGTTGAGCACCGTGGGCGTGTTGCGCAGCCCGACCTGCCCATCATGCCCGACCGAGCGCGGGATACGGTCCGCCCAGCCAAGCGCCGGATTGTGACAGGTTGCGCAGCTGATGGTGCCGCTCGCGGAGATCCGCGGCTCGAAGAACAGCATCTTGCCGAGCTCGATCTTCTCGGGGGTCATGCTGTTGTCGGCCGGGATGGGCGGCAGCGCCGGCAGCGGCTCGAACGTGTCGATGTAGAACTGCAGATCGCCATCATCGGCTGCCGCCATGCCGGCCGCGCCGATCAGCACGGCACCCGCAAGCGGCAGAATTTTCGATCTGAGGTGAAAACGTGTCATCTGTACTCCTCGCTTCCGTGCGCGTTGCAACGCGCCTCTGGTGGCTTTCGATTTTCGCATTCGCAGCATCCCAGCCGCCTTGAGCTGGATCAAGATCGGCGCATCTCTTCGGGGCGACGTGTCCAACCAAAGTGTCGTGTTGCACACGCCGGCGTCGGGCTGCTGGCGCTGCTCAGACGGAACCGAGGCGCCGAGCCGCAAGCCAGCTTGCCAGCGCCATCAGCCCGGCAGTGGCCAGACACAGCGGCAGCCCGCCCAACTGAAAGCTCAGCCCCGACAGCAGTGTGCCGATCAGCCGCCCTGCCGCGTTGGCCATGTAGTAGAAACCCACATCGCGGGTGATCCGGTTGGCCGCGCCGAAGGCGAGGATCAGGTAGGAATGAACCGAGGAATTGACCGCGAAGACAAAGCCGAAGAGCATCAGTCCCGCGACAAGCGTGGCGGACAGCCAGTCCGCCGGATCGCCTGCGACAAACGCCGCGAGTGCCAGCAGGAACGGGATCGGCACCAGCAGCCCGGCCCAGCGGATCGCTCTTTGCACGGTCGCGGCCTCGGGCTGGCCCTTGCCACCCAGAATGCGCGGGGCGAACGCCTGCACCGCCCCATAGGCAATGATCCACAGCGCGAGGAACCCGCCGATCAGGAAGAACGCCTCTCGCCGACCCTCGGCCGTGCCGTCCGACAGCACGGCCTGGAAATAGACCGGGATGCCCACAACGAACCACACGTCGCGCGCGCCGAACAGGAACATCCGCGCGAGGCTGAGGCGGTTCACGCGCGGATCGGTCGAGCGCCAGCCTGCCCATGTATCCGCGCCCTTCATCCGCCCCGGCAGGCCCGCGGGCAGGAACAGGACCACCGCCAGCAGGATCACCGCCAGCACCGCCGCCATGCCCCAGACCGCCGCCTGAAACCCGGCCAGCGCCAGCAGCGCCGCGCCCAGGAAGAAGCCCAGCCCCTTGACCGCGTTCTTGGACCCGGTAAGCGCCGCGACCCAGCGGAACAGCCCCCCATCCTCGGACGGGGCCAGCAGCTTGACGGCGGATTTCGACGACATCTTGGCCAGGTCCTTGGCCACGCCCGAGACACCCTGCACCGCCATCACGAAGACGACCGAGGCGGTGATGCCCCAGCCCGGGTCCATCTGCGCCAGCGCCGCCAGCGCCGCGATCTGCAGCGCAAGCCCCGCATAAAGCGTCGCCGCCAGCCCGAAGCGCGCGGCCAGCCAGCCGGCGGCCAGATTGGTCAGAATGCCCGCGACCTCGTAGAGCAGGAACAGGTAAGCCAGCTGGATCGGCGTGAAGCCCAAGGAATTGAAATGCAGCAGCACCAGCATCCGCAGCGCGCCGTCCGACAGCATGAAGGCCCAGTAGGCCGCCGTCACCGCCGCATAGGCGCGCAAGGGGTGGGCGACGCTCACAAGGATCTTGCCACCATGCGGGTGATGTCGGCCAGCCGGCAGGCATAGCCCCATTCGTTGTCATACCACGCGTAGAGCTTCAGCTGCGTGCCATTGATGACCATGGTGGACGGCCCGTCGATGATGGCCGAGCGCGGATCGTTGGTGTAGTCCGACGACACCAGCGGGCGGTCCTCATACCCCAGAATGCCCGCAAGCGGCCCCTCGGCGGCGGCGCGCAACAGGGCGTTGACCTCGTCCACCGTCGTTGCGCGTTCCAGCTCGAACACGCAATCGGTCAGCGAGGCGTTCAGGAGCGGCACGCGCACGGCATGGCCGTTCAGCCGGCCCTTGAGTTCGGGATAGATCAGCGTGATCGCCGTTGCACTGCCGGTGGTGGTGGGGATCAGGTTGGAAAGCGCCGAGCGCGCGCGGCGCATGTCCTTGGCCGGGCGGTCGACGATGGTTTGCGTATTCGTCACGTCATGGATCGTGGTGATCGAGCCGTGGCGGATCCCCAGCGCCTCGTGGATGACCTTGACCACCGGGGCGAGGCAGTTGGTGGTGCAGGAGGCGGCCGTGATGATGGTCTGGCTGCCGTCATAAAGGTGATGATTGACGCCATAGACCAGATTCAGCGCGCCGCCGTCCTTGACGGGGGCGCTGACCACCACCTTCTGCGCCCCGGCCTCGAAATACGGTGCGATCTTGCCTGCCGTCTTGAAGACGCCCGTGCAGTCGATGACCAGATCGACGCCCATCTCGGCCAGCGGCAGCGCCTCGATGGTGCGCGCGTGGGTCAGGCGGATGCGTTGACCGTTCAGGACAAGAGCGTCCTCGGCGGCGGACACAGGCGTGTTCCAGCGGCCATGCACCGAATCGAACTCCATCAGCAGCGCGTGCTGTTCGGCATCGCCCACCGGGTCGTTCAAGAGCACGATCTCGCCCTCCGCGCCGCTCTCGATCAGGTCACGCAGGACAAGCTTGCCGATGCGGCCGAGGCCGTTGAGGGCGATGCGCGGGGCGCTCATGGGGTCTTACCTCTCCGATTGTGCCGTGGTGTCGGTTCCCCACTCCACATGCCGCAGCTCAGACACGGTTTGATGACAGGGGCGTGTCCGCGAAGCGCTGCCTTGTGCGGTTCGCAAACCACACCAGCGACAGCATCACCGGCACCTCGACCAGCACGCCGACCACAGTGACCAGAGCCGCGATGGAGCTCAGGCCGAACAGCCCGATCGCCACGGCGACCGCCAGTTCGAAATGGTTCGATGTGCCGATCAGCGCGCAGGGTGCGGCCACATTATGCGGCACGCCCCAGCGCCACGCCGCCGCATAGGCCAGCGCGAAGATGCCATAGGACTGGACGAGGATCGGCACGGCGATCATGGCGATCAGAGCCGGACGCTCGATGATGACATCGCCCTGAAACCCGAACAGAAGCACCACTGTGCCCAGAAGCCCCAGCACCGAGAACGGCTTGAGCCGCGCCGTGAAGCCCTGAACCGAAGCCTCGGCCTGTGCCCCATGGCGCGCGCGACGGGTCAGGTGCAGCCGCGTCAGCACCCCGGCCACCAGCGGCACCACCACGAACAGAACCACCGACAGCAGCAGCGTGTCCCAGGGCACGGTCAGTTCGGTCAGGCCCAGGAGCAGCGCCACGATGGGCGCATAGAGCACCACCATCACCACATTGTTCACCG
>PUOA01000233.1 GCA_003551925.1 Paracoccaceae bacterium | reverse complement strand
TCAATTACTTCCGCCGCTATCTGGAATATGATTTCACCGCAGATCTGGAAAGCCAGCTTGACGACGTGTCTGCGGGCGAGCGCGACCACAAGGAAGTGCTGGCGCGCTTCTGGCATGATTTCTCCGCCGCGATTGCCGAAACCGCCGAGTTGCGCATCACCGAGGTGCTGGAAAAGATCGATGAGGTGCTGGCCCCCCATCTCTACCCCCCGCGCGAGGATGGCAGCGACCCGCGCGTCTGCCCCAAATGCGGGGCCGGGCGGCTGAACCTGAAGACCGCGCGCTCGGGCGGGGCGTTCATCGGCTGCTCGAACTACCCCGACTGCCGTTACACCCGCCCGCTGGGTGTGGCCGACGAGACCGAGGCCGAGCTTGCCGGCGAGGGCCGCCTGCTGGGCCATGACAACGGCGATCCGATCACCCTGCGCACGGGCCGCTTCGGCCCCTATGTCCAGCGCGGCGAGGCCACCGCCGAGGTGCCCAAACCGCCGCGCGCCTCGCTCCCCAAGGGCTGGAGCATCGATGCGATCGATCTGGAAAAGGCGCTGATGCTGCTGTCGCTGCCGCGCCCGGTCGGCCCGCACCCCGAGGATGGCGAGCTGGTCGAGGCCGGGATCGGCCGTTACGGCCCCTTCGTCAAGCACGGCAGGAAATACGCCAACCTGCCCGATGTCGACGAGGTTTTCACCATCGGCATGAACCGCGCGGTCGAGGTGCTGGCGGCGAAAAAGGCCCGCGGCCGCGCCGCTCCCGAACCGTTGCGCAAGCTGGGCGCCCACCCCGATGGCGGCGAGATCGCGGTGTTCGAGGGCCGCTACGGCCCCTATGTGAAATGGGAAAAGGTCAACGCGACGCTGCCCAAGGACGTCACCCCCGAGGCGGTGACGCTGGAGCAGGCGCTGGAGCTGGTCAACGCCAAGGCGGGTGCCAAGGGCAAGAAGAAGACCGCAAAGGCCAAGCCTGCGGCCAAGAAACCCGCGGCCGGGACGGCGGCGAAAACCAAGACGGCCGCCAAGCCGAAGGCCGCGGCGAAGTCCGCGCCGAAGTCGACCGCCAAGCGCAGCGCGACCGGCTGATTCCGGGCTCGCGCTGCTGCTCTGCGGCGGTTGACTTGCCCGCAGGCGCGCGCCAAGGTCCGCGCAACTCAAATCAGGAGGAGCGCGATGAACAAGCTCTATGGCAGCGCGTCCGAGGCGCTGGACGGGGTTCTTTCCGACGGCATGACCATCGCCGCCGGCGGGTTCGGGCTGTGCGGCATCCCCGAGCTTCTGATCGCCGCGATCCGCGACGCGGGCGTCAAGGATCTGACCGTTGCGTCGAACAATTGCGGGGTGGACGATTTCGGGCTCGGCCTGCTGCTGCAGACCCGCCAGATCCGCAAGATGATGTCGTCCTATGTCGGCGAGAACGCCGAGTTCATGCGCCAGTATCTCAGCGGCGAGCTGGAGCTGGAGTTCAACCCGCAGGGCACGCTGGCCGAACGGATGCGCGCCGGGGGTGCCGGGATCGCGGGCTTCTACACCCGGACCGGCGTCGGCACCGTGATCGCCGAGGGCAAGGAGCACAAGGAGTTCGACGGCGAGACCTACATCCTCGAGCGCGGGATCTTCGCCGATCTGTCGATCGTCAAGGCCTGGAAGGCCGACGCCACGGGCAATCTGGTGTTCCGCAAGACGGCGCGCAACTTCAACCCGCCGGCGGCGATGTGCGGGCGCGTCTGCGTGGCCGAGGTCGAGGAGATCGTGCCCACCGGCAGCCTGGACCCCGATCACATCCACCTGCCCGGCATCTATGTGCACCGCCTGATCCAGGGCGCGCACGAGAAGCGGATCGAACAGCGCACCACGCGCGCAGCCTGACAAAGGAGCAGCACAATGCCCTGGGACCGCAACCAGATGGCGGCACGCGCCGCGCAGGAGCTTGAAGACGGGATGTATGTCAATCTGGGCATCGGCATCCCGACGCTGGTGGCCAACTACATCCCCGACGGCGTGACGGTCACGCTGCAGTCGGAAAACGGGATGCTGGGCATCGGGCCCTTCCCGACCGAGGACGAGATCGACCCCGACCTGATCAACGCCGGCAAGCAGACCGTCACCGCGCTGCCGCACACCGCCTATTTCGACAGCGCCGCGAGCTTCGCGATGATCCGCGGCGGCAAGATCAACATGGCCATCCTGGGCGCGATGGAGGTGGCCGAGAACGGCGACATCGCCAACTGGATGATCCCCGGCAAGCTGATCAAGGGAATGGGCGGCGCGATGGATCTGGTGGCGGGCGTCAAGCGGATCGTGGTGGTGATGGATCACACCAACAAGGCGGGCGAGTCGAAGCTGCTGAAGGACTGCACCCTGCCGCTGACCGGCAAGGGCGTGGTCAACCGGATCATCACCAACCTGGGCGTGCTCGACGTGGTCGAGGGCGGGCTGAAGATCGTCGAGACCGCTGACGGCGTCACCGAGGACGAGATTCGCGCCAAGACCGAAGCCGCCATCGTCGCCTAATCGACCCCCGCCTGCGCGATCCGGAACACGCACGGGTCGCTGGGCAGCTCGGGCGCGGTGGCGCACAGCCCCCGCGCCACGCGCCACGCGGCCAGCACGCGGGGCACATAGTCGCGGGTCTCGGCGAAGGGGGGGACGCCGTCATGGCGGCGCACCGCGCCCTCGCCTGCGTTGTAGCCCGCAAGCGCGAGCACCACGTCGCCGTCGAATTCGCGCATCAGCCAGTTCAGATAGGCCACGCCGCCGCGGATGTTCTCGGTCGGCTCGAAGCTGTCGGCGACCTCGAAGCGCGCCGCGGTGGCGGGGATGAGCTGCATCAGCCCCTCGGCGCCGGCATGGCTGACCGCATCGCCGCGCCCCGCCGATTCGACCGCGATCACCGCCACCGCCAGCGCCGGCGACACCCGCGAGCCCACGGTCGCGCGCAGGATCGCCGGGCCGTGCTCGGCGGCGATGCGCTGCAGGTGCTGCAGCCGTGGCTGGGGCACCGCCTCCCCCGAGGGCGGGTTGGACAGCGCGGTCATCGCCATGCCATAGCGCCCGGCCGATGCGTCGCGCGCATGGGGCACACGGTCCCAGAACCAGGCGTGGCTTGCGCCTGCGGGCCGTGTGTCGGTGGGCGCGCCGGGGGTGACGATCTGCGGCAGTGGCGGCACGGCAGCGAGGCGGCGCGCCTGTTCGGCGGGGTCGATCTGCACCGTGATCCGCGGCCCGCCCGAGCGGTCGGGCACCGCGATGCGGCGATAGGTGAAATCCTCGAACGCGGGCGGGGGGCTGGCTTCGGCCTCGGCCTCGGCCCGGGCGGTGCCGGGGGCGGGCAGGCACAGGCAAAGCGCCGCAAGCGCGCCAAGCGCGGGGCGTGAACGGTCTGACATGGGGCGGATCCGACTGCTCGATCTCTTGATTGTGCGAAGGATAGCACGCCGCGGGCGGTTCGGCCCAGCGTTTTGCGACTCGCCCCCACGCAGGGGCCAATCCGACGCGGCGGGGCCAAACGTTTCCAGAGTGTGAACATGCCCCCGGATCATCGCGATGAAACACCGAAATGGGCCGATTCGCGCCACGATCTGAACACGGTTCGGGGGCCATGTGGGTCTCAGCCAAGCGGCGCCGGGACGAACCAGACAACGCCACGGTCCACCGCGAAGCTGAGCAGAAACGTTCAAAACTGGAGACACCACATGAAACTGTTCACAATGATCGAAAACTTCCGCAACGACGAATCCGGCGCCGTGACCGTCGACTGGGTCGTGCTGACCGCCGCCATCGTGGGCCTGGGCATCGCCGTGGTCGCAACCGTTCGTGGCGGGGCCGAGGACATGGCCGACAGCATCGAAACTTCGCTGAGCACCGCCGCTCCGACCATCAGCTTCGACGCCGACTGATACGGCGGCGATCTGTCCGCGCATCATAGCCGGATCTGACAAGGGCCGCGCGTCAGCGCGGCCCTTGCGCTACCAGCCCCGCGCGGCGCTCGGGGGTGCAAGACACTCTGACTCTTCTGACGACAAGGGAGTTTCGTCATGCTGCACATCTCCGGATGCCTTCGCGCTTTCATCGGGTCGGAGTCGGGCGCCGTCACCGTCGATTGGGTCGTGCTCACCGCAGCGGTTGTGGGCCTTGGGGTGGGGGTCGTCGGGATCCTGATCTCGGGCACGGCGCCGCTGGGCGAATCGATCGAGACCAGCCTTGTGGACGGCGGCAATTCGCTCGATCTCTCGTTCGACTGAGCATTTGCGGATGCGGGCGATGCGCCGCGTCCCCGCCGCGCCGCAGCCATGATTTCGGCACGATCCCGCGGCACCGTCATTCCAACGCGTCACATCGGCGAAAGGGAAAACCATGCGCGCAGTATTCGGACTTGTTCTTCTGGCCGGGCTGGGGCTTGCGGGCTTCGCGGTCTACATGACGCAGGACCATATTTCGGGCATGCAGCGCGAACTGGCCGAGGCTCGCGCCGGGCAGGGCGCCGATGTCGAGATGGGGCAGGTGCTGCTCGCGCGGCGCGATCTGCGCTACGGCGAGCCGCTCGAGCGCGACGACGTGGTCGAGGCGCCCTGGCCGAAATTCGCGCTCCCCGACGATGCGTTCACCGACAAGGATGCGCTGTTCCCCGAAAACGGGCTCCCGCGCGTGGTGCTGCGCGCCATGGATGCGCGCGAGCCGCTGTTTGCCAGCAAGATCAGCGCGCCGGGCGCCGATGCCGGCATCACCTCGCGCCTGGCGCGGGGAATGCGCGCCTTCACCATCCAGGTCAACGTGACCACCGGCGTCTCGGGCTTTCTGCGCCCGGGTGACAATGTCGATGTGTTCTGGACCGGGCGCACCGCCGATGGCGAGATCACGCGGCTGATCGAATCGCAGCTCAAGCTGATCGCGGTCGATCAGAGCGCCGACATGGACCGCCGCAGCGAGGTTGCCGTTGCGCGCAACGTCACCGTGCAGGCCACGCCGCAGCAGGTGGCGGCGCTTGCCCAGGCGCAAAGCAGCGGCCGACTGTCGCTGGCGCTGGTGGGGCTGGACGATGACGAGGCCGAGTTCGTGGAGATCGATCAGCGCCGCCTGCTGGGGATCGTCGAGCAGGAGGCCGCGCCCGAGCCCGAAGTCTGCCACATCCGCACCCGCCGCGGCGGTGAGGTCGTGAATATCGAAATCCCCTGCACCAACTGAGCGTTGCAACATGCGCGTGCGGCTGTTGCAAAACGGTCGCAGGCGCGCTCAATATCGGGTGTGGCCGCGTCCCCCGGCCGCTCCATATAGTCCTGCCGCATGCGGCGGGACTTCAACATCACCGCGCAAGCGATTGATGGTTGCGTTTTTTCCTGGGTTCCAGCAGGATCAACTCAAGCGGGCGTCAGACCCGGTCCACTTTCGGTGATCATCAGAGGCAGGATCACATGAGCATCAAGCAGAACGTCGCCGCGGCGCTTCTGGGCGTGTCGGTCGTCATCGGGGCGACAGCGCCCGTGCAGGCCGAGTTGCTGCGCATCATGAACGGGCAGGCGTCGTCGACGCTCAATGTCGCCATGAACCGCGCGGTGGTCGTCGAAAGCGACACGCCCTTCGCCGAACTGTCGATCGCCAATCCCGGCATCGCGGATATTTCCACCCTGTCGGACCGGTCGATCTATGTGCTGGGCAAGGCGCCGGGGCGCACCACGCTGACGATCCTGGATGCGGACGGGCGGCTGATCTCGAATGTCGAGGTGCAGGTCACGCCCGATGTGACCGAGTTCCGCGAACGTCTGCGCCAGATCCTGCCCAACGAGCAGATCGAGGTGCGCACCGCCAATGACGGGATCGTGCTGTCGGGGCTGGTGTCCTCGCCCGCCAAGATGGACGCGGCGCTGCAACTGGCGAATCGCTATGCGCCCGAGCGGGTGTCGAATCTGATGTCGGTGGGCGGCACGCAGCAGGTGATGCTGAAGGTCCGCTTTTCCGAGATGCAGCGCGAGATCGGCAAGAACCTGGGGATCAGCCTGAACGCCAGCGCGCCGCGCGTAAGCGCCCTGTCGGGTGATCGGCAGTTCCAGCCGCAGGGGCAGTTGGCGGCCCGCTTCGGCGGAGGCAGCTTCAGCGCGCAGGTCTTGCTCGAGGCGCTCGAGACCCAGGGCATGGCGCGCACGCTGGCCGAGCCGAACCTGACCGCGCTGTCCGGACAGCAGGCCAATTTTCTGGCCGGCGGTGAATTCCCGGTGCCTGCGGTCGATGGTGACGGCCGGGTGAGCATTTCGTATCGGCCGTTCGGCGTGGAGCTGGAATTCACGCCCCGCGTGCTGGACAACCGGATGATCAATCTGGAACTCGCCGCTTCGGTCAGCAGCATCGACGAGACCGCCGCGCTCACGCAGCAGGGGATCTCCACCCCCGCCTTCCGGCGGCGCGAGACCTCGACCACCGTGGAGTTGCGCGACGGCGAAAGCTTCGCCATCGCCGGGTTGCTGGAAGACGACTTCCGCGCGCTGTCGCGGCAGGTGCCGTGGCTGGGTGACATTCCGGTGCTGGGCGCGCTGTTCCGCAGCTCGGAATACAGCCGCAACCAGACCGAGCTGGTGATCATCATCACCGCGCATCTGGTCACACCGACCACCAGCCAGGCGCTGATGCTGCCCACCGATCGCGTGCGCCCGCCCACCGAATCAGAGCTGTTCCTCGGCGGCCGTGTCTCGGCCCCCGCGCTCACCGGTGCCGCACGCGAGGTTTCGCAGCAGGATTTCGTCAGCCCCTATGGCTATGTGATGGATTGACGCGCGCGCCGCGACGACAGGAGGCCCGAGATGAACAGATCCCTTACGCTTCTGGGTGGCGCCGCGCTCTTGGTGCTCGCCGGCTGCATGACCGGGCCGGATGGCCGCGAGCTTCCCGCCGGTGCGTGGATCGACGAGGGCGGGTTCGGCAACCCGACGCTGGTCAACCACCACGCCCAGACCTGCCCGCCCGTGCGCCACCGTGCGGCTGGCAAGCACGCCGGCAAGGGGTATCAGGTCCAGGGCTGTGCGCCGCGCGGCCACGCGATGGACGGGCGCTACGCCGAGATCGTCCGCACCGAACACATCGGCAGCGCGACCGCCCCGCATGGCGAGATCGTGGATGTCGATCTGATCGAAAGCGGCGCGGGGGACTGAAGCCCGCTGCGGCCGGGACCGCATTCCGAACGCCTCCGCAAGCGCCCCGATCCCCAAGGTCGGGGCGCTTCGTTTTTGGCGTAAACCGAACAATTACGCTTTTTGGGCCAAAATGTCGCCCAGATCATGCGCCAGAACCAGGCGTAGTGGTCCAGTGCCCCCGGATGGGCCTCAGCCGCCGCAGGCGGATATTCACTCCCACGATGTCCGGCACGGCATCAGCGGATCGAAAGGATAAGGCGATGGCAGGCGTTGCAGCTGTCGAAACGAATACCGACGAGATCCGCGCGTGCACCGTCTCGCGCGAGGTGCAGAATTTCGACCTCCTGATCGAGGATATGGACGCCGAGTACGGGGAGAGCTGGGGCGATCTCGATTTCCCGCGCGCGCTGCTCTACATGGACCAGCCCGCCGCCGCCGCGCTCGAGGTGCTGGCGATCGCCATCGACGACGAGGATGAGGCCAATCTCGGGCTGATCCGACAGCTGATCCAGCGCGCCCGCGCGCTCGATATCGGTGTGCTGCTGATCGCCGAGGCGCTGTCGCCCATCGTGCTGCACCAGCTGCTCAGGATCGGGGCGGATGATTTCGTGCCCTACCCGCTGCCCGAAGGCGCCCTGCACGAGGCGATCGAGCGGCTGAACACGCCCCCCGAAACCGCCATCGCGGCCGGGCACGGCGCGGGGGCGGGCAGCAAGAACGGTGTCGTTCTGGCGGTTCAGGGGGTTGCCGGCGGTGCGGGCGCGTCGACCTTCGCGGTCAACCTGGCGTGGGAGATCTCGAGCCTCG
>PUOA01000096.1 GCA_003551925.1 Paracoccaceae bacterium | reverse complement strand
GGTATGCGTGGCGTTCAGGCCATCGCTGCCAGCGTGGCGTTCAGGCCATCGCTGCCAGCGTGGCGTTCAGGCCATCGCCGCCAGCGTGGCGTTCAGGCCATCGCCGCCAGCGCGGCGTTCAGGCCATCGCCGCCAGCGCGGCGTTCAGGCCATCGCCGAGCGTGCCTTGGCGACGATCTGGCCGAAGGCGTCGGGCTCGTGCACGGCCAGATCGGCCAGCACCTTGCGGTCGACCTCGATCCCCGCCAGCGTCAGGCCGTTGATGAAGCGCGAATAGGTCATCGCGGGATCGATTTCGCGCACCGCGGCGTTGATCCGCTGAATCCACAGCGCGCGGAAGTTGCGCTTGCGGGTCTTGCGGTCGCGGGTGGCGTACTGGTTGGCCTTGTCCACCGCCTGCGTGGCGGTTCGGAAATTGCGCGAGCGGGCGCCATAGTAGCCCTTGGCGGCCTTGACGACCTTGCGGTGGCGGGCGTGGGTGACCTTGCCGGATGTAACGCGGGACATGTGATCAGCTCCTCAGCGGTCGTAGGGCATGTATTTCTTGACGATGCGGGCGTCCTGGTCCGACAGGACCGTGGTGCCGCGCGCGTCGCGAATGAACTTCGGGGTCCGCTTGATCATGCCGTGGCGCTTGCCGGCCTGGGCGGTCTTGACCTTGCCGGTCGCGGTCATCGAGAAGCGCTTCTTGGCGCTCGATTTGGTCTTCATCTTGGGCATTTCCGTCTCCTTGGTGCGGTTTCGCTGCGACTCGGCATGCCACCGGGCCGGACGCAGCCGGTTGAAGCCCTGCGCTATACTGTGGCCGGGACGGGGCTGCAAGGGGGGGTCAGCGCCACAGCCGCGCGACGGTCTCCAGCGCGAATTCGGGCAATGCGGCGATGCCCGGCAACCCGCCCTCGCGCATCAGCGCCGCAGTGACCACCAGCGCCGTCGAGGCCGCCGCCAGTCCCGCCGCCGTCCAGGGTCGCCGCCGATCCGCCCAGGCTGCGACAAAGGACACCAGCGCCAGCGGCCCCAGTGCCAGCCCCAGCAGCAGCAGCGCGTCATAATCCACCGCGCGGCCCTATTCGGGGTCGGTCAGGCGGATCAGATGCTCGGCGCAGGGCGCGACGCGCAGGATGTTGGTGGTGCCGGGGATGTTGAACGGCACCCCGGCCGTGACGACGATCTGGTCATCCTCGGTGGCGAAGCCGAAGCTGCGCGCGGCGCGGGCGGCGTTGATCACCGCCTCCTTGAAGCGGCTGAGCTCCGAGGTCATCACGCAATGCGTCCCCCAGGTCAGGCTGAGCCGCCGCGCGGTCTCGACGATGGTGGTCATGGCGACGATGGGCACATGCGGGCGCTCGCGTGCAACCAGGCTCGCCGTGGTGCCCGAACTGGTGAAGCAGCAGATGGCGACGATGTCGGTGGTCTCGGCGATCTCGCGCGCGGCGGCGACAATCCCGTCGGCCACGGTCTTGTGCGCGACCTTGCGCGAGGCGTCGATGATCTCCTGATAGGTGGGGTCGTTTTCCACCTCGATCGCGACGGCGTTCATGGTTGCGACCGCTTCGATGGGGTAGTTGCCCGCCGCCGATTCCGCCGACAGCATCACCGCGTCGGCGCCTTCATAGATCGCGGTGGCGACGTCCGAGACCTCGGCCCGTGTCGGCATCGGGCTGGTGATCATCGATTCGAGCATCTGCGTGGCCACGATCACCGGCTTGGCGGCGTTGCGCGCCTTGCGCACCAAACGCTTCTGGATCGGGGGCACGTTCTGCACCGGCAGTTCCACCCCCAGGTCTCCGCGCGCCACCATGATCCCGTCTGACGCTGCCAGGATCTCGTCGAACGCCTTGACCCCGGCGGGTTTCTCGATCTTGGACAGGATCGCGGCGCGGCCCTTGGCCAGCTCGCGCGCTTCCTCGACGTCGCTGGCGCGCTGCACGAAGGACAGCGCCAGCCAGTCCACGCCCAGCGCGCAGACGAATTCCAGATCGCTGCGGTCCTTGTCCGACAGCGCGGCGAGCGGGAGCACCACGTCAGGGACGTTCACGCCCTTGTTGTCCGAGATTGTCCCGCCGACCATGACGGTGCAATTGGCGTGTTCGGCGCTGCAATCGTCGACACGCAGGCGCAGCTTGCCGTCGTTTACCAGGAGTTCCGAGCCGGGTTCGAGCGCGGCGAAGATCTCGGGGTGGGGCAGGCAGACCCGGTGCGAGTGCCCCGGCGCCGGGTCCAGATCGAGGCGGAAACCCTCGCCTTCCTCGATGTCGACGGCGCCGGCGCCGAAACGGCCCACGCGCAGCTTCGGCCCCTGCAGATCGGCGAGGATCGCGATGGGGCGGCCGATCTCGGCCTCGATCTGGCGGATGATCCTGTGGCGGGCGCGGATCTCGTCATGGGTGCCGTGGCTCATGTTCAGCCGGAACACATCGGCGCCGGCCTCGAACAGCCCGCGGATCGTGCGGTAATCGCTGGAGGCAGGGCCGAGCGTGGCCACGATCTTCACGTTGCGCTGACGTCGCATGATGTTCCTTCCCCTGCCGCGGCGGCCCCTGCTAGCGCAATCATGTATCTGAAAACGGGCGGATCGCAAGCCTTCGCCCTTGACCCCCCGCGGCACGGTCCGCACCTTGGCCGCAACCGAGGACGGAGGATACCCATGGACGACGCCACCCGCACCGAGCTTGAAGCCGCCGCCTTTCGCCGCCTTCTGGCGCATCTGGACGCGCGCCGCGACGTGCAGAATATCGACATGATGAACCTGACCGGGTTCTGCCGCAACTGCCTGAGCCGCTGGTATCAGGAAGCCGCCGCCGAGCGCGGGCTCGACATGGACAAGGAGGCCGCGCGCGAAATCGTCTACGGCATGCCCTATGATCAGTGGAAGGCCGCGCACCAGACCGACGCCACCCCCGACCAGCAAGCCGCGTTCAAGGACGCGTTCGCGCGCAATGTCGGCCCGGGGACGGGCTGAGGCGCCGCCGCGATGCGCCCCGCCGAGCAGCTGTCGCAGTTCGTCCGTGAGGGGCTGCGCGCCGGGCATACCCCGCAGGAGTTGCGCGCCGCGCTGACCCACGCCGGCTGGTCCGCGCACGAGATCGACGACGCGCTCGACGCCTGGGCCGATGACGGGCTGCGTCTGCCGGTGCCGCGTCCGCGGCCCTATGTCTCGGCGCGCGAGGCGATGCTCTACGGGTTGATGTTCGTCACGCTTCTGGCGGTGACGTGGCATCTGGTGCAGCTCAGCTTCGGGCTGATCGACATGTGGCTGGCCGATCCGGCCGGCGGCCCGGGCAGCTGGGCGCAGCGGTCGATGCGCTGGTCGATCGCCACGCTGATCGTGGTGCTGCCGCTGTTTCTGGGGCTCAACCACTACGCCGAGCGCATGGCGCGCGACGATCCCGGGCAGCGGCGGTCGCTGATCCGCAAGCGCTTCGGCGCGCTGACGCTGTTCATGGCAGCGCTGGTGCTGTTGGGGGACGCGGTGGCGGTGGTGTTCGCCTGGCTCAGCGGCGACATGACGGTGCAGTTCGCCGCGCGCGCCGGGGTGGTGGCGCTGGTCGCGGTGCTGGTGATCGGCTGGTTCCGGGGCCTCGTCGATGAGGGTTGACCGCCGCGCGGCGGGCCATGCGCTGGTCGCGCTCAGCGTTGCGGCGATCGTTGCTGCGCTGTGGCAGATCGGCGGGCCGGGCCAGGCGCAGGCCGAGCGGCGCGATGCGACGCGGATGCAGGACCTGCAGGCGCTGGCGCGGCACATCCAGTGCCGTCACCGCACCGGCGCCGACCCGGCGACCGAGCCCGCGGCCACCATCGATTGCCCGCTGCCCGACCGTCTGGCCGACCCCTATACCGGCGCGACCTATGTGATCGGCGAGGTTCAGGACGGCGAGGTCGCGCTATGCGCCGGGTTCGAGCTGGCGTCCCCGCCCGAGCCGCGCTGGATGCGCGTGCAGTTCGATCCCGACACCGGGTGCCTGCGCGTCCCGCTTGCAGGCGGTGACCCGCCCGCGCGATGAACCTCAGATCGCCGCCTTGCGGCTTTCCTCGATGTAGATCTCGCGCAGCCGGGTCGTGAGCGGCCCCGGTGCGCCCGAGCCCACGGGGGTGCCGTCGATTTCCACCACCGGCATCACGAAGGTGCTGGCCGAGGTCACGAAGGCCTCGTCCGCCGCGCGTGCCTCGTCGGGCGTGAAGCCGCGTTCCTCGACCGGCATCTGTGCCTCGCGCGCGAAGCGCAGCACGGCGGCGCGGGTGATCCCGTGCAGGATGTCGTTGGACAGCGCGCGCGTCAGGATGCGGCCGTCCTTGATGATGTAGGCGTTGTTCGAGGTGCCTTCGGTCACCTCGCCGTCCTGCACCATCCACGCGTCATCGCACCCGGCCCTGATCGCCATCATCTTGCCCATCGACGGATAGAGCAGTTGCACGGTCTTGATGTCGCGCCGGCCCCAGCGCAGATCATCGATCAGCGCCACGCGAATGCCCTTCGCCGCCTTGGGGCTGTCGACGAGCTTCGGGTTGGCCTGGGTGAAGGCGACCACCGTGGGCGCGGTGGTGTCGGGGTCGGGATAGACGAAATCGCGGTCGCCGGGCGCGCCGCGGGTGACCTGCAGATAAATCAGCCCCTGATCGAGCGCGTTGTGCTCGACCAGCGCGCGGTGCATCGCCAGCCAGTCCTCGCGCGGCATGGGGTTGGTCATGTCCAGCTCGCGCAGCGACCGGTCCAGCCGCGTCAGGTGCCCGTCGAAATCGATCAGCTTGCCGTCGATGACGGTGGTGACCTCGTAGACGCCATCGGCCATCAGGAACCCGCGGTCGAAGATCGACACGGTGGCCTGATCCTCGGGCAGGTAGGTTCCGTTCACATAGACGGTGCGGGTCATGGTCTCTCTCCTATCCCCAGAGCGCGGCGTCGGGCGCGTGCACTCCGGCGTCGTCGTACTGCAGCGGTGCGGCGCGGTCCTCGGCCAGCAGCAGCGGGCCGTCAAGGTCCACGATCTCGGCCCCTTGTGCGACCAGCACGGCAGGCGCCATCGCCAGCGACGTGCCGACCATGCAGCCGACCATCACACGATACCCCTCGGCGCGGGCGGCGTCGCGCAGCGCCAGCGCCTCGGTCAGCCCGCCGGTCTTGTCGAGCTTGATGTTCACCATGTCATACTTGCCGCGCAGCGCGGGCAGGCTCGCGCGGTCATGGCAGCTTTCATCGGCGCAGACGGGCAGGGGGCGGGCGATCTCGGCCAGCATGTCGTCGGCGCCGGCGGGCAGGGGCTGTTCGACCATGTCCACGCCCAGCCGCAGCAGGTGCGGGGCGAGCTCGGAATAGACCTCGGCGCTCCAGCCCTCGTTCGCGTCGACGATGATCCGGGCGTCGGGCGCACCGCGGCGGACGGCTTCGAGGCGCGGCATGTCGTCAGGCGTGCCGAGCTTGATCTTCAGAAGGGGCCGGTGCGCGTGGCGCCTGGCGGCGGCCTCCATCGCGTCGGGGCTGTCCAGCGACAGCGTGAAGGCGGTGATCACCGGCGCGGGGGCGGGAAGCCCCGCCAGTTCCCAGGCGCGTTTGCCGGCGGTCTTGGCGTCCAGATCCCACAGCGCGCAATCGACCGCATTGCGCGCCGCGCCCGCGGGCAGCAGCGCCTGCAGCGTGGCGCGGTCGACCTTGGCCGGCAATCCGGCGATCTGCGCCGCGACCGAGGCCATCGTCTCGCCATAGCGCGCATAGGGCACGCATTCGCCGTGCCCCTGCGCGCCGCCGCGCGCCAACGTGACGCGCAGCACCTCGGCCGCATCGCGCGAGCCGCGGGCGATGGTGAAGACCTCGCGCAGGGCGAAGCGTTCGGGGGTGGTGGTGATCATCGCGCGGGCCCGCTCAGATCGCGGCCAGCGCGGTCACCAGCCGCCCGGCACCGTGGCGATAGGGGTCCACGGTGGGCAGGCCCATGCGTTCCTCGACCTCGGCGCAGTAGCGTTCGGCGACGGCGTTCGACAGCGCGGCGGTATTGATCGACACGCCCACTACCTGACACGCCGGGTTCGCCACGCGCGCCATCGCCAGCGCCGTGTCGCGCAGATCCTCGAGCGAGGGCAGATCATACCCCGGCAGCCCGCGCATGTGGCTGCGCGTGGGCTCGTGGCTCAGGATCAGCGCATCCGGCTGCCCGCCGTGGATGAGCGCCATCGTCACCCCGGAATAGGACACGTGAAACAACGAGCCCTGCCCCTCGATCAGGTCCCAGTGGTCGGGGTCGTTGTCGGGCGTCAGCCATTCCACCGATCCGGCCATGAAATCGGCGACTACCGCGTCCAGCGGCACCCCGTCGCCGGTGATCAGGATACCCGTCTGCCCGGTGGCGCGGAAGGTGGCCTTCATGCCGCGCGCCACCATCTCGCGCTCCATGCACAGCGCGGTATACATCTTGCCGACCGAGCAATCGGTGCCCACCGCAAGGCAGCGCTTGCCGCGGCGCTTCTCGCCGTTGGCGATGGGGTAGTTCACCGACGGCACGCGCACATCGTGCAGGCTGCGGCCGGTGGCCTTGGCCACGGCCACCAGATCGGGCTCGTCGCGCAGCAGGTTGTGCAGCCCCGAGGCAAGGTCGAACCCTTCCTCGAGCGCGGTGACAAGCACCTTCTTCCATGCCTGGCTGATGACCCCGCCGCGGTTGGCGACCCCGATCACCAGCGTCTTGCAACCGGCGTCGCGGGCTTCGGTCAGCGACATGTCGGGCAGGCCCATATCGGCGTTGCAGCCCTCCATCCGGAACTGGCCCAGCGCGAAATCGGGGCGCCAGTCCTTGATGCCCTGCGCGACCTTGGCGGCCAGCGGGTCGGGCGCGTCGCCGAGAAACAGCAGATAGGGGGTCTCGATCATGGCAGGCTCCGGCGGCTGAAGGATGGGGTGCAGCATACGCAGATCGCGCGCAAGATGCGCGGAAATCAAGGGGCAGGGCGCATGATCTGGCGAAGAAACCGCCGGGAATGCGCGGTGCTGTGGCGGAATCGTGCATGCGTCACCGCGCGGCGGGTGCCGAAAATCCGCTTGCGCAGCCTGGCGCAACAATCTACCTGACCGATGACCGTTTACGCAATATCCTGACCGGAGCCCGCATGAGTTTTCGCATCCAGCCCGCACCGCCTGCCCGTCCGAACCGCTGCCAGTTGTTCGGCCCCGGCTCGCGCCCGGCGATTTTCGGCAAGATGGCGGCAAGCGCGGCGGATGTGATCAACCTGGACCTGGAGGACTCGGTCGCCCCCGACGACAAGGCGGCGGCGCGCGCCAACGTCATCGCCGCCACGCGCGAGATCGACTGGGGCGCAAAGACCCTCAGCGTGCGGATCAACGGGCTGGACACGCCGTGGTGGTATCGCGACGTGGTGGACCTGCTTGAGCAGGCTGGCCCGCGGCTCGACCAGATCATGATCCCCAAGGTCGGCTGCGCGGCGGACCTGTATGCCGTCGACGCGCTGGTCACCGCGGCCGAGCGTGCGACGGGCCGCGAAACCCCCATCGCGTTCGAGGTCATCATCGAATCGGCCGCCGGACTGGTGAACGTCGCCGAGATCGCCGCCGCCTCGCCGCGGTTGCAGGCGATGTCGCTGGGCGCGGCGGATTTCGCGGCGTCGATGGGCATGGCGACCACCGGTATCGGCGGCACGCAGGAGAATTACTACATGCTGCACGACGGCGCGCGGCACTGGTCCGACCCCTGGCACTGGGCGCAGGCGGCCATCGTCGCGGCGTGCCGCACGCATGGGGTGCTGCCGGTTGACGGACCGTTCGGCGATTTCTCGGACGACGAGGGCTTCCGCGCGCAGGCGCGGCGCTCGGCCACGCTGGGGATGGTGGGGAAATGGGCGATCCACCCCAAGCAGGTGGCGCTGGCGAACGAGGTGTTCACACCGTCGGATCAGGCCGTGACCGAGGCGCGCGAGATCCTCGCGGCGATGGACGCCGCCAAGGCCCGCGGCGAAGGGGCGACCGTCTACAAGGGCCGGCTGGTGGACATCGCCAGCATCAAGCAGGCCGAGGTGATCGTCCGGCAGGCCGAGATGATCGCCGGCTGATCGTTTCCCGTCGCTGCGCGCGCGCTTTGCGTCAGCCTTGGTCGATGATCACGTCAGAGCGTGATCAGGTTCAGCAGCACGAACAGCCCCGCCGACAGTGTCGCCGCCATCGGCACCGTCACCACCCAGGCGGCGATGATGGTCAGGAAATAGGTGCGCCGCACCACCTTGCGGCGACGGCGTTCCACGGGGGGCAGTGCGGGTTCGGTGCGGTTTTCGTTCAGCACGCGCTCGTGATACCATTCGCGGTAGAAGCCCACGCCGAAGATGCCGCCGATCGCGATGTGGGTCGAACTGACCGGCAGCGCCAGCCACGAGGCGATGATCACCACGATCGCCGCCGCCAGCGCCACGCAATAGGCCCGCATCGCGTTGAGGCGCGTGATCTCGCTGCCGACCATGCGGATCAGCTTCGGGCCGAACAGGATCAGCCCCACCGACAGCCCCAGCCCGCCGACCGCCATCACCCAGAGCGGGATCGCCACGGCTTCGGCGGCGCCGCCCTCCTGCACCGCGTGGACGATCGCGGCCAGCGGGCCGATGGCGTTGGCCACGTCGTTGGCGCCATGCGCGAACGAGAGCAGCGCCGCCGACACCACAAGCGGGATCGCGAACAGCGTCTTGAGCGATTTCTTGGAGTTGTCGAGCCCCGCGCTCTGGCGCCGGATGACCGGGCGCATCGCCACCGTCAGCACCACCGCCACCCCCAGCCCGATCAGCGCGGCGGTGCCCAGATCGATGTCGATCACCCGCTCAAGCCCCTTGATCGACAGATAGGTGGCAAAGGTTCCGCCCATCACCCCGATCAGCACCGGCACCCACACGCGCGCCGCGGCGATCCGGTCGGGGACATAGATGATCCGGGACTTGATGAAGGCCAGAAACAGCGCCGCCACCACGCCCCCCAGCACCGGCGAGATCACCCAGCTGGCCGCGATCCTGCCCATCATCGGCCAGTTCACCGCGGCGAACCCCGCCGCGGCGATCCCCGCGCCCATCACGCCGCCGACGATGGAATGCGTCGTCGACACCGGCGCGCCGATCCAGGTGGCAAGGTTGATCCACAGCGCGCCCGCCAGCAGCGCCGCGAACATCGCCCAGATGAACACCTGCGGCTCGGCCACGGTCTCGGGCGCGATGATCCCGCGCGACACGGTGCCGACCACGTCGCCGCCCGCCAGCAGCGCGCCTGCGGTCTCGAAGATCGCGGCCACCACCAGCGCCGCGCCCAGCGTCATGGCGCGTGCGCCCACCGCCGGGCCCATGTTGTTGGCCACGTCGTTGGCGCCGATGTTCACCGCCATGTAGGCGCCGACGATCGCCGCGGCGATCACCACGAAGCCCAGCGGCTGCTGCCCCATGACCACGAAGGCGGCGACGCCGACCACCATCATGAACGCCAGCGCCAGCCCCGGCGCCACCAGCGGGCGCGACACATAGCGCGTGCCGCGTTCCAGCTGGCCAATCCGGCCAAGGTCCTTGTGAAGGGTCTTCAGGGCCTTGTCGCTGTCCCGGCTCATGGCGCCCGCTTCGTCACAAAACTGTCACACGGCGCATACAGGCCACGCGGCCGGGGTGCAATCGCGTTGTCCGCGCAGGCGCGGCGCTCAGAGCGCCAGCAGGATCCCCGCCAGCTCGCCCGAGGCGACGGTGGCCGCGGCCTTGCGCGGCGACATCCAGCGGCGGTCGCGGCGGCCGGCCTCGGGGTAGTCGTCGGCGACCTCGGCCACGTCGATGACGAACACCTGCACCCGGCAGCGCAGCGACATGCCGTCGCGGTTGCGCTTGACATGGCTGAACGACCCCACCGGCGCGGGACGCACGATGCCGCGGATGCCGGCTTCCTCCCACGCCTCGATGGCGGCGGTTTCGGCCAGCGTCAGCCCCTCCTCGGGCCAGCCCTTGGGGACGACCCAGCGCCCGGTGGTCAGTGTGCGCACCAACAGGACCTCGGGTCGGCCATCAGGACGGGTGCGCAGGCACAGCGCGCCCGCCTGTGTCAGTTCGGCGCGCAGCAACCCCGACACGGCGCGCGACTGTGAAAACGGCAGGGCAGCCATACGCCGCAGCTTGCGGCCGGGACGGGGCGCCCGGAACCGGCGCAGGAACGAAGCCTTCACGGGCGCGGCCCTCCGGTTGACGCGGGCTCAGTCATCGCCGCCGACCGTTCCGCGCAGCGCCTTGACCGAGCCGCGGCGGCGCTTGGTGTCCAGGCGCCGGCGCTGGCTGGCGCGGCTGGGCCGTGTGGGGATGCGCTTTTTCGGGGCCACCAGCGCGGCGCGGATCATCTGCACCAGACGTTCGCGGGCAAGCTCGCGGTTGCGCTGCTGGCTGCGCGTTTCCTCGGCCCGGATGAGGATGGCGCCGTCGGCGGTCCAGCGCCGCCCCGCCAGCCGGCGCAGGCGGGTCTTGACGGGTCCGGGCAGGTGCGGGCTGCGCGCGGCCTCGAACCGCAGCTCCACCGCCGAGGACACCTTGTTCATGTTCTGCCCGCCGGGCCCCGAGGCGCGGGTGAAGCTCTCGGTCAGCTCCCAGTCCTGCACGGTGATGTCATCGCTGATCCGCAGCATCGGCGGCCCTGCCTCTCTCGGCCCGTCCCTGCGCGCCGTTGCCGGTGTCTAGCGTGCGCGGGGTGTGAAATCCAGAGCGCCGGGTCAGTCGCGCAGGAACGGCGCATCGTCGCCCCAGAGCTGGCGCACCCGCGCGTCGCGCCCGCAGCTGTCGCGATAAAGCTTGTAGGCGTTGCGCATCTGCCGCGGGCCGAAGCGGGTCATCACCAGATCGGTGCGGTTGGCGTAGTTCTGGTGATGCTCCTCGGCCTCGTGGAAGGGCATCGCTTCGCGCACCGGCGTCACCACGGGCTGGCCGAGTTCTTCGGACGCGGCATCGACCGCGGCCTGCGCCGAGGCGGCCTGCGCGGCATCGAGCGCGAAGATCGCGGTGGTGTAGTGCTGCCCGCGGTCGCAGAACTGCCCGCCCGCATCCAGCGGGTCGATCGAGCGCATGAACAGGTGCAGGATCTGGTCATAGCTGATCTGCGCGGGGTCGAAGGTGATCTCGGCGGCCTCCAGATGCCCGGTGCGCCCGCTGGTGACCTGTCGATAGGTGGGGTTGGACTCGGTGCCGCCGGTGAAGCCGACGCGCACATCGGTGACCCCGTTCACGCGGCGAAAGTCCGATTCCACGCACCAGAAGCAGCCCCCGGCGACGATTGCGCGCTCGGTCGCCTGCGCCGCGGCGGGCGGCGCGGAGA
The DNA here is from genome assembly GCA_003551925.1 of Paracoccaceae bacterium. Classification (GTDB taxonomy): domain Bacteria; phylum Pseudomonadota; class Alphaproteobacteria; order Rhodobacterales; family Rhodobacteraceae; genus Rhabdonatronobacter. The sequence goes on along the minus strand of PUOA01000096.1, from coordinate 16,804 downwards.
CCAGCGCCGAGGCGGCAACAAGGGCGACGGCGGCGAGGCGGGCAAGGACGCTGGGCATGGTGGACTCCGGTTTCTGACAAGACGAGGATAGCGCGGCCTCGCGCGCCGGGCCAGCGCGCTGCCGCGGCCTCACGCGATTGCGACAGGCGGGACGAAGCGGGGGGGTGGGGGAGGGGGGGCGCGGTTGCACCTTGCGCGTGCGCCGGGCTATCCCTGTGTTGACCGTTCCATCACGAAAGCCGCTCATGCCCCGATCCCTCCCGCTGCGGCGGCTGATCTTCGCGGATATCCCGCTGCGCGTGCTGGGGTCGACCTTTGCACTGGGGCTTGCGGGCGGCTCGCTGGCGCATCTGGCCGGCGTGCCGCTGGGAATGCTGATCGGATCGCTGCTTGCGGTGGGCGGCGCGGCGGCGGCCGGGCTGCGGATATTCGCAGCGCCGCCGGCGGTGCCGCTGCGCTGGCGCGACATGTTCATCCCGGTGATCGGCGTGGCCATCGGCGCGACGGTGCCGCCCGACCCGCTGGCGCAGGCGGCGGGCTGGTGGGTGACGCTGGCCGCGCTGGTCGCTTTCGTGCCGGTGATGCACGCGCTGGGGTATCTGGCCTATCGTCGGCTGGGCGGGCTGGATCCGACCACGGCCTTCTTCGCCGCCATGCCCGGCGGGTTGATCGAGGCGATCACCATGGGCGACAAGGCCGGTGCCGAGCCGCAGATGCTGGTGACGCTGCAGTTCTCGCGCATCGTGCTGTGCATCGTGTCGATCCCGCTCGCCTTCGCGCTGGTGACGGGCCAGGCGGTGGGCAGCGCCGCGGTGGCCGAGGCCGCGACCGCGCCGCCGCTGACCCCGGCACTTGGGGTGGCGCTGGTGGTGATCGGCGCGGGCGGGTGGTGGCTTGCGCATCTGCTGCGCCTGCCCGCGCCGGTGCTGATCGGCCCGCTGCTGGCCAGCGCGGTGCTCCACGCCACGGGGGTGATCGCCGCCGCGCCGCCCGACTGGGCGGTCCTGGCGACCCAATGGGTGGTCGGCACCTCGCTGGGCACGCGCTTTGCGGGGATGGATCGGGCGCGGCTGTGGCTGGGGTTGCGGCTGGCCGTGCTGTATGTGGCTGTGGCGATGTCGCTGGCGGTCGGGCTGGGGCTGACGCTGGCCGATGCGGTAGGCGAGCCGGTGCCGGCGGTGATCCTGGCCTTCGCGCCCGGCGGGATCTCGGAGATGTCGCTGGTGGCGGTGTCGCTGCAACTGGCGGCGGTCTATGTCACGCTGCATCATGTGGCGCGGATCGTGCTGGCGGTGCTGGTGCTGCGGCTCGGCCAGCGCTGGCTTCCGCCCCCCGACACGGCGCGTTTTCCTTGACACCCGGCGTGGATGTGGCACACCACGTTGACACATGCGCTGGTTCCTGTCCCTGACAGGCGAAGAGGGAATGCGCCAGGGTCGGTCCCGCCGGCCCCAAGCGCAGCCGCCCCCGCGACCGTGACCGGAGAGGTCGCCCACCGCCACTGGCCCGCATCGGGCCGGGAAGGCCGGGCGCCCGCAGAGGCAAAGGGCTGCACAGGCCCCAGCCTCGGGATCCGCAAGCCGGGAGACCTGCCAGCGCCGATGACAGACGCGCGGACGGGGTGTTCCGCGACCGTCGGAGCACGGCCCTGGGGCAGGTTCCCCCGGACCGCCCGCCGGAGCGCGTGCGCACCCCCCGCACCGGACCGGAGGGCGCATGACCGCCGAGCTGCACATCTGCCTGACCTGCCGCGCAGGCGAGGAGACCCCCGAGGGCTGCGACCGCCCCGGCGCGCGCCTTTATGCCGCGCTGCAGGCCGCCGGCGCCGCGCCCGGCATCACGCTGCGCCCGGTGCGGTGCCTCTCGGCGTGCTCGAACGGCTGCGCGGTGGCACTGACCCGGCGCGGGGCGTGGGCTTACGTCTACGGCCACATGGCCGAGGCCGACGCCCCCGAGATCCTGCGCGGTGCCGCGCTTTATGCCGCCAGCGCCGACGGCGTGGTGCCGTGGCGCGACCGCCCCGAAATCCTGCGCAAGCGCAGCCTTGCGCGCATCCCGCCTCTGGAGGCCCCCGATGTCTGATCTCACCAAGACCCCCGTCACCGTCATCACCGGCTTTCTGGGCGCGGGCAAGACCACGCTGATCCGCCACCTGATGGCGAACCACCAGGGCAAGCGGCTCGCCGTGATGGTCAACGAATTCGGCACCGTCGGCGTGGATGGCGAGATCCTGAAATCCTGCGCCGATGACAACTGCCCGGCCGAGAACATCGTCGAGTTGGCCAATGGCTGCATCTGCTGCACCGTCGCCGACGATTTCATCCCCACGATGGAGGCGCTGATGGCGCTTCCGCAGCGCCCCGATCATATCCTGATCGAAACCTCGGGGCTGGCGCTGCCCAAGCCGCTGCTCAAGGCGTTCGACTGGCCGGCGATCCGCTCGCGCATCACCGTGGACGGGGTGATCGCGCTGGCCGATGCCGAGGCCGTGGCGGCGGGCCGCTTCGCCCCCGATGTGGCCGCCGTGGACGCGCAGCGCGCCGCCGATGACAGTCTGGACCATGAAACCCCGCTGTCCGAGGTGTTCGAGGACCAGATCGCCTGCGCCGACATCGTGCTGCTGTCCAAGGCCGATCTGGCGGGCGAGGGCGGGCTGGCCGAGGCCCGGCGCGTGATCGAGGCCGAGGTCGCGCGCCCGATTTCCATCCTGCCGATGACCGACGGGGTGATCGACCCGCGCGTGGTTCTGGGCCTGGGCGCGGCGGCCGAGGATGATCTGGACGCGCGCCCCAGCCACCATGACGGCCATGACGACCACGAGCACGAGGATTTCGATTCGCTGGTGATCGACCTGCCCGAGGTCGCCGACGTGGCGGATCTGGTCGCGCGCGTCGAACGGCTGGCGCGCGAACAGCGCATCCTGCGCGTCAAGGGTCATGTGGCGGTCAGCGGCAAACCGATGCGGCTGCTTGTGCAGGCGGTGGGCGCGCGCGTGCGGCATCAGTTCGACCGCCCCTGGGCCGATCTGCCGCGCCGCTCGCAACTGGTGGTGATCGCCGAGCATGACGACATCGACGCCGACGCGATCCGCGCCGCGCTGGTGGCCTGAGGTCGCCGCGATGCATGTGGTCTTCCGCGAGAGCCACGGGCTCGACGATGCCGAGGCCCCGTTCGACCCCGGGCAGGACCCGGCAGAACTGGTGGTGCTGTCGTTCTCCGACAGCGACCTCGGCGCCTTCGCGGCGGGCTGGCATCGCGCCGATGGGCGGCTGCCGACGCTGCGGTTGCAGAACCTGATCGCGCTCAAGCACCCGGTGTCGGTGGACACCTATGTCGACCGCACGCTGGGAGAGGCGCGCGCGATCCTGATCCGCCTGATCGGTGGCGCGGCGTATTGGCCCTACGGGTTGGGCTCGGTGCAGGACCTGGCGCGGCGGCGGGGGATCGCGCTGGCGGTGCTGCCCGCCGATGGCCGCGCCGACCCGGCGCTGGATGCGGCCTCGACGCTGCCGGTGTCGACCCTGCGACGGTTGCAGGAGCTGTGCGACGCCGGCGGCGCGGTGGCCGCGCAGGCGGCGCTGGCGCAGCTGGCGCTGGCGGCGGGGCTCTATGCCGGGCCGGTGGCGGGCGACAAGCGCGTGCCGGACATGGGGCTTTACGACCCCGCGCAGGGCGTGATCGCGGCGCCCCCAGGCGGCGCGCCCTTCGTGCCGGTGACCTTCTACCGCTCCTACCTGACCGCCGCCGACACCGGCGCGGTGGATGCGCTGATCGCTGCGCTGCGCGACGCGGGCTTCGCGTCCTGCGGGGTGTTCGCGCCGTCGCTCAAGGCGCCGGGGGTGGGCGACTGGCTGCGCGGGGTGCTGGCGGAGCACCCCCCGGCGGCGATCGTCAACGCCACGGCGTTCTCGGCGCGCGGCGATGACGGGGCGACGCCCTTCGACGATGCCGCCTGCCCGGTGTTCCAGGTCGCGCTGTCGAACGCGCGGCGGCGCGACTGGGCGGCGGCCGAGCGCGGCCTCTCCCCCGCCGATCTGGCCATGCATGTGGTCCTGCCCGAGGTCGACGGGCGCCTTTTCGCCGGCGTGGTGTCCTTCAAATCGCCCGGCAAGCGCGACCCGGCGCTGCAGTATGCGCGCTTCGCCCACCGCGCCGATCAGGACCGCGTGGCGGCGGCGGTGGCGCGCGTGACCGGCTGGCACCGGCTGGCGCAGACGGCGACGCAGAGGGCGACGCAGACGGCGGCGCAGAGGGCGGCGCAGAGGGCGGCGCAGAGGGCGGCGCAGACGCGCAAGCTGGCGGTGGTGCTGTCCACCTATCCCGGCCGCCCGTGGCAGATGGCGCATGCGGTGGGGCTGGACGCGCTCGCCTCGGCCGAGGCGCTGCTGGCGGATCAGGGACACGCGGGCGTCGCGCTGTCGCGCGACCTGGCCGACGCGCGCATCGACTGGCCGCTCGCCGATTACCGCGCCGCGCTGGCCACGCTCCCGGCGCCGCTGCGCGCGGCGCTCCACACCGCGTGGGGCGAGCCTGCACGCGATCCGGCGGTCCAAGACGGCGCCTTCCGCTTCACCGCGCTGCGCCGGGGCGAGGCGCTGGTTGCGCTTCAGCCCGAACGCGGCGAGGTTGCGGCGCGCGATGACGACTATCACGACCTGTCGCGCACGCCGCGGCATGGCTATGTCGCCTTCTACCTGTGGTTGCGCGCGCAGGGCATCCATGCGCTGATGCATATGGGCGCGCATGGCACGCTCGAATGGCTGCCGGGCAAGGCGGTGGCGCTGTCGGGCGCGTGCTGGCCCGAGGCGCTGACCGGCGATCTGCCGGTGATCTATCCGTTCATCGTCAACGACCCGGGCGAGGCTGCGCAGGCCAAGCGCCGCATCGGCGCGCTGACGCTGGGCCATCTGCCGCCGCCGCTGTCGCAGACCACGCTGCCCGAGGGGATGGCGGGGCTGGAGCGGCTGCTTGACGAATACTCCACCGCCGACGGGCTGGACCCCCGCCGCCGCGACCGGCTGGTCGCCGACATCCGCGCCGAGGCGCAGGCGCTGGGCGTGGAGGACGACCTCGGCCTGCCCGCGGATGCCTGCATGACCGAGGCGATCACCCGCATCGACCGCTTCGTGTGCGACATCAAGGAAAGCCAGTATGGCGACGGGCTGCATGTGCTGGGCGCGGGCGCGTGCGGCGATGCCGAGCGCGCGGGGCTGGCGGCGGCGCTCGCGGGCCAGCGGGTGGCGCCGGGGCCGTCGGGCTCGCCCGCGCGGGGGCGGTCGGACGTGCTGCCCACGGGGCGCAACCTGTTCGCCGTGGACCCCCGCGCCGTGCCCAGCCGCGCGGCGCATGCGCAGGGCGTGAAGCTGGCCGAGGAGCTGCTGCGCCGCCATCTGCAGGACCACGGCGACTGGCCGCGCGGGCTGGTGGTGGATCTGTGGGGCTCGGCCACCATGCGCACCGCGGGCGAGGAGTTCGCGATGGCGCTGCATCTGGCGGGCCTCGCGCCGCGCTGGGACGCGGGCTCGGGGCGCGTGAACGGGGTCGAGGTGCTGCCGCTGGCCGAGCTGGACCGCCCGCGGATCGACGTGACGCTGCGCGTGTCGGGGCTGTTCCGCGACGTGTTTCCGGGGCTGGCGACGCTGTTCGAGACCGGCGCCGACGCGCTCGCCGCGCGCGAGGAAGACCCCGCCGACAACCCCTACACCGCCCGCGCGGCGCGGGTGTTCGGCCCGAAGCCCGGGCACTACGGGCTGGGCATGGGCGCGGCGCTGGACGACTTCACCGCGGAGGCGCGCGCGGCGGCGGGCGAGGCGTGGCTTGCCGCGTCAAGCTGGGCGATCGGCGCCGACGGGCAGGCGCGGGCCGACCGCGCGGGGCTGGAGGCGCGGCTGCGCGGGGCCGACAGCTTCGTGCACGCGCAGGACCTGCCCGAAAGCGACCTGCTGCTGGCGTCGGACTACGCCGCGCACGAGGCCGGCTTCGCCGCCGCGATGGCGCGGCTGGGGGCCGCGGCGCCGGCGCTTTACCACCTGGACGCGACGCGCCTTGAGCAGCCGCGCGCGCGGTCGCTGAGCGAAGAGATCGCCCGCGTGGTCCGCGCCCGCGCCGCCAATCCGGACTGGGCGAGCGGCATGATGCGCCACGGCTTTCGCGGCGCGGCCGAGATCGCCGCGACGCTCGATCACATGGCGGCGTTCGCGCATCTGGCGGGAGTGGTGCCGCCGCATCTGTTCGACCTCTACCACGACGCGACGCTGGGCCGCGCCGATCTGGTTGAGTTCATGGAGCGCGAGAACCCGCAGGCGCTGGCTGCGTTGCGCGACCTGTTCGAACGGTTGCGCGACGCTGGGCTGTGGGTGAGCCGGCGGAACTCGCTGGCCGCGGGGGTGGGCGCATGAGCGGGCGGCGCGCGGGTGGCAGCGGCGCAGGGGGGCTGTCTGCCCCCCCTCGACCTGCGGTCGAGTCCCCCCGAGGATATTTTGGTCAGGATGAAGGGCCCGTCGTGCAGGGCTGGTGCCCCGGCGCGCTGCGGCCGATGATGTCGGGCGACGGGCTGGTGGTGCGGGTGCGCCCGCCGGGGGGGCGGCTCAGCGCGGCGCAGGCGGCGGGGCTGGCGGCGGCGGCGCGGGAGTTCGGCAGCGGGCTGATCGATCTGTCGGCGCGGGCGAATGTGCAGCTGCGCGGGGTCCGCGAGGATGGGTATCGCGCGTTGGTGGACGCGTTGCGTGCATTGGGGCTGGTGGATGCGGATGCAACGCTGGAGGCGCGGCGGAACATCGTGGTGAGCCCGTTTGCGACGCCTGCGGAGGATGCGCTGGCCGCCGCGCTGGCGCGGGCGCTGGCGGCGGGTCCGGCGTTGCCGGGGAAGTTCGGGTTTGCGGTGGACACCGGGGCGACACGGGTGCTGGCGGATGTGTCGGCCGATATCCGGCTGGAGCGTGGCGCGGGCGGCGGGGTGATCCTGCGCTGCGATGGGGCGGCGTTGGGGGCTCCGGTCGCGGCGGGGGAGGCTGCGGCGCGCGCGGTGGCGCTGGCGCGGTGGTTCGTGGACGCGGGCGGCGTGGTGCACGGGCGTGGGCGGATGGCGGCGCTGGTGGCGCGCGGCGTGCTGCCGGGCGGGGCGTTTTCGGGCAGCGAGGCCCCGGTTGCGGCGGGGGTGGTGCCCGTGCCGGGGTTGGTGGTGCAGGGTGTCTTGGTGGGGGCGGCGTTCGGGCAACTGGAGGCGGGGACGCTGGGCGCGCTGGCGGGGTTGGGGGACATGCGGGTCACGCCGTGGCGGATGGTGCTGGTGGAGGGGCTGCGGGCGCTGCCTGACCTGCCGGGACTGATCACGGATGCGGAGGATCCATTGCGGCGGGTGGAGGCCTGCACCGGTGCGCCGGGGTGCGTGCAGGCGCATGCGCCGGTGCGCGCGCTGGCGCGGCGGCTGGCGGCGCAGGTGCCGGACGGCAAGCGCCTGCATGTCTCGGGCTGCGCGAAGGGCTGCGCGCATCCGCGGCGCGCCGATGTGACGGTGGTGGCGACGCCGGCGGGGTTCGATCTTGTGCGCGACGGGCGGGCGGGCGATACGCCGGAGCGGCGCGGGATGCGCGCCGAGGATGTGTCGCTGGCGGGGGAGGTCTGATGCCGCACGTTTATGAAACCGACGGCGCGGCGATCTATGCGCAGTCCTTCGCCACCATCCGGGCCGAGGCCGATCTGGCGCGGTTCTCGCCCGAGGAGGAGGTGGTCGTGGTGCGCATGATCCACGCCGCCGGGCTGGTGGGGCTGGAACGCGACGTGCGGTTTTCGCCCGGCATGGCGGTGGCGGCGCGCGCGGCGCTGGAGGCGGGCGCGCCGATCCTGTGCGATGCGCGGATGGTGAGCGAAGGGATCACGCGCGCGCGCCTGCCTGCCGACAACGCGGTGATCTGCACCTTGCACGACGCGGGCGTGCCCGATCTGGCGGCACGGATGGGCAACACGCGTTCGGCCGCGGCGCTGGAGCTGTGGCGTCCGCATCTGGCCGGTGCCGTGGTCGCCATCGGCAATGCGCCGACGGCGCTGTTTCACCTGCTGAACATGCTCGAGGACCCGGACTGCCCGCGCCCCGCGGCGATCATCGGTTGCCCGGTGGGCTTCGTGGGCGCCGCCGAATCCAAGGACGCGCTGATCGCTGACCCGCCGGTGCCGGCACTGGTGGTCACGGGGCGGCTGGGGGGCTCGGCCATCACCGTGGCGGCCGTGAACGCGCTGGCGAGCCGGCGCGAATGAGCGGGGGTCGCGTCATCTGCGCGGGGCTGGGGCCGGGCGATCCGGGGCTGATCTCGGTCCGGGCCGACCGGGCGATCCGGGGGGCGCGGCACATCGCCTATTTCCGCAAGGCCGGGCGCGCGGGGCAGGCGCGGCGGATCGTGGACGGGATGCTGGCCCCGGACGCGGTGGAGCACGCGATGGAGTATCCCGTGACCACCGAACTGCCGGTCGACAGCCCTGAATACCGCCGCGCGCTGGCTGTTTTCTACGACGACTGGGCCGACCGGCTGGCCGCGCTGGCCGCGAGCGGCGCGGAGGTCGTGGTGCTGTGCGAGGGGGACCCGTTCCTCTATGGCTCGTTCATGCACCTGCACACGCGGCTGTCGGGCCGCGTTCCGGTCGAGGTCATCGCCGGCATCCCCGGCATGGTCGGCTGCTGGAACGCGCTGGGCCAGCCGATGACGTGGGGCGACGATTCGCTGATGGTGCTGATGGGCACCTTGCCCGAGGAGGCGCTGGCCGCCGCCATGCGCGACGCCGACGCGCTGGTGGTGATGAAACTCGGCCGCAACCTGCCCAAGGTGCGGCGCGCGCTGGCGGCTGCGGGGCGGCTCGCCGATGCCTGGCTGGTGGAGCGCGGCACCATGCCGGGCCAGCGCATCCTGCGGCTGGCCGAGACCGCGCCCGAGGACTGCCCCTATTTCGCGATCGTGCTGGTGCATGGCCACGGTCGCCGCCCCGAGGCCGAGGCATGACCGGCTGGGTCGCCGTCGCGGGGCTCGGCCCCGGGGATGACGCGCTGATCACCCCGCAGGCGCAGTCCGCGCTGGCCGAGGCCACGGACGTGGTGGGTTACGGCCCCTATGTGGCGCGGGTGGCGCCGCGCCCGGGGCTGGTGCTGCATCCGTCCGACAACCGGGTGGAGCTGGAGCGCGCCGCGCATGCGCTGGACATGGCGGCAGCGGGGCGGCGGGTGGTGGTGGTGTCGTCGGGCGATCCGGGGGTGTTCGCCATGGCCGCGGCGCTGTTCGAGGCGCTGGAGACGCGCGCCGACGCCGACGCGCTGGACATCCGCATCCTGCCGGGCATCACCGCGATGCTGGCGGCGGCGGCGCGCGCCGGGGCGCCGCTGGGGCATGACTTCGCGGCGATCAACCTGTCGGACAACCTCAAGCCCTTTGCCGAGGTCGAGCGCCGCCTGCGCCACGCCGCGCGCGGGGGGTTCGCGATGGCGTTCTACAACCCGCGCTCGAAAGCGCGCCCGCACCAGTTCGCCCGGGTGCTGGAGATCCTGCGGGAAGACTGCACCCCCGACCGGCTGGTGATCTTCGCGCGTGCGGTCTCCACCCCCGACGAGGCGCTGCGCACCGTCACGCTGGCCGAGGCCACGCCCGAGATGGCGGACATGCGCACCGTGGTGATCGTGGGCTCCGAGGCCACGCGCCGGGTCGGGCGCTGGGTCTACACGCCGCGGTCGGTGCCGTGATCGCGCTGTCGCTGATCGGGATCGGCACCGGCAACCCGGACCACGTGACCGCGCAGGCGGCGGCGGCGATCGACGCGTGCGACCTGATCCTGCTGCCGCTGAAGGGGACGGACAAGGCGGATCTGGCCGGGCTGCGGCAGGAAATCTGCGCGCGCTGCATCACCACCCCCGGCACGCGGATCGAGGCTTTCGACCTGCCCGAGCGCGACCCCGCAACGCCCGACTACCACACCCGCGTTGCCGACTGGCACGACGCCATCGCCGCGCGCTGGGCCGAGGTGATCGGGCGCCACATCGCACAAGGCGGCGGGCCGCGCGTGGGGCTGCTGATCTGGGGCGATCCGTCGCTCTATGACAGCAGCCTGCGCATCGCCGAGCGGGTGGGGCGCCTGATGCCGCTGACGCTGCGGGTGATCCCCGGCATCACCGCGATCCAGGCGCTGTGCGCGGCGCATGCGATCCCGTTCAACGATCTGGGCGCGCCGGTGCTGGTGACCACCGCGCGGCAGCTGCGCGCGCGTGGCTGGCCGCGCGACGCCGACCGCGTGGTGGTGATGCTGGACGCGGGCGGCGGCTATGCGGGGCTGCCGGGCGAGGCGTTCCACATCTGGTGGGGCGCCTATGTCGGCATGGCGCAGGAGCGGTTGATCGCCGGGCGGCTGGATGCGGTGGCCGACCGGATCGCCGCCGAGCGCGCCTCGGCCCGCGCCGCGCATGGCTGGATCATGGACATCTACCTGCTGCAGCGCCTCAGCCCTGCGCGGTGATGCCGCGCAGCGCGTCGGCAAGTTGCGCGAACTGGTCCGCCAGCGGGTTGCGGCGGCGCCAGACCATGCCGATGCTGCGGCTGGGCTGCGGCGGCGGCATCCGCGCCACCGATACCGGCGCGCTGCGGGTTTCCACCCGCACCGCCATTTCGGGGATCAGCGTCACGCCGATCCCGGCGCCCACCATCTGCACCAGCGTGCTGAGCGAGCTGCCTTCCATCACGTCGAGCGGCCGTTTCCCGCCCCCCATCCGGCAGAACGACAGCGCCTGATCGCGGAAGCAGTGGCCTTCTTCCAGCAGCAGCAGGCGCATCTGCGGCAGCGCCTCGGGGCTGGGCACGGGGCGGTCGGCATCGGCGAGCGGGCGGACAAGCGCGAATTCCTCGGACAGCAGCGGCTCCTCGTGCAGTTCGGGCTCGGACACCGGCAGCGCCACGATCGCACAATCGAGCCGCCCGTCCAGCAGCGCCGCGACCAGCCGCTGGGTCACCGCCTCGCGCGGGCGCAGCTCCAGCCCCGGCGCGTGCGCGCCCAGCGCCTTGACCAGCGCCGGCAGCAGATAGGGCGCGACGGTGGGGATCACGCCCAGCCGCAACTGCCCGGTCATCGGCCACGCGGCGGCGCGGGCCAGCGCGCCGAGTTCGTCCACCCCGCGCAGGATGTCGCGCACGCGGGTCACGAACGCCTCGCCCAGCCGCGTCAGCCGCAACTGCCGGGGGCCGCGTTCGACCAGCGGCGCGCCCAGCAGCGCCTCCAGCTCCTTGATCTGCAACGACAGCGCGGGCTGCGAGATCGCGCAGGCCTCGGCGGCGCGGCCGAAATGCAGGTGTTCGGCCAGCGCCTCGAAGTAGCGCAGATGCTTCATGGTCAGTGCATTCATGAGCTCTGCTTATCAGAAGCATTAGAAAAAGAAAGTTTCCTTGATGGTCCGGCCATGTTAGAGCGATTCCAGATGGCGGGGCCGCACAGGGTCCGCCGCAACTTCGCGACGCAGAGGTGACGAGATATGGACGGCAACGATTCCCCGACGACCGGCAAATGCCCGGTGATGCATGGTGGCCAGACCGCGCTGGGCACCACCGTGATGGACTGGTGGCCCAACGCGCTGAACCTGGACATCCTGCACCAGCACGACACCAAGCCGAACCCGCTCGGCCCCGATTTCGACTACCATGAAGAGCTGAAGAGGCTCGATGTTGAGGCGCTGAAGAAGGATCTCTACGCGCTGATGACCGACAGCCAGGAGTGGTGGCCGGCCGACTGGGGGCACTATGGCGGGCTGATGATCCGCATGGCGTGGCACGCCGCCGGCACCTACCGTGTGGCCGATGGCCGCGGCGGCGCCGGGACCGGCAACCACCGCTTCGCGCCGCTCAACAGCTGGCCCGACAACACCAACCTGGACAAGGCCCGCCGCCTGCTGTGGCCGATCAAGAAGAAGTACGGCAACAAGATCAGCTGGGCCGACCTGATGATCCTGGCCGGGAACGCCGCCTATGAGTCGATGGGCTTCAAGACCTTCGGCTTCGCCTTCGGACGCGAGGACATCTGGCACCCCGAGAAGGATGTCTACTGGGGCGCCGAGAAGGAGTGGCTCGCGCCGTCGGATGAACGCTACGACGATGTCGGCAACCCCGCGACCATGGAGAACCCGCTGGCGGCGGTGCAGATGGGGCTGATCTACGTCAACCCCGAGGGCGTGAACGGCCAGCCCGACCCGCTCAAGACCGCCGAGCAGGTGCGCGAGACCTTCGCCCGCATGGCCATGAACGACGAGGAAACCGTTGCGCTGACCGCAGGCGGGCACACCGTCGGCAAGTGCCACGGCAATGGCCGCGCCGAGAACCTGGGCCCCGAGCCCGAAGCTGCCGGGATCGAGGAGCAGGGCCTTGGCTGGAACAACCATGTCAGCCGCGGGGCGGGCCGTGACGCCGTGACCAGCGGCATCGAAGGCGCCTGGACCACGCACCCGACCAAGTGGGACAACGGCTATTTCCACCTGCTGCTGAACTATGAGTGGGAGCTGAAGAAGTCCCCCGCCGGTGCCTGGCAGTGGGAGCCGGTCGACATCAAGGAAGAGGACAAGCCCGTCGATGTCGAGGACCCCTCGATCCGCCTGAACCCGATCATGACCGATGCCGACATGGCCATGAAGATGGACCCGGCGTATCGCAAGATCTCGGAGCGGTTCTACAACGACCCGGCGGCGTTCGACGATGCCTTCGCCCGCGCCTGGTTCAAGCTCACGCACCGCGACATGGGCCCCAAGGCGCGCTATGTCGGCCCCGAGGTCCCCGAGGAAGACCTGCTGTGGCAGGACCCGGTGCCCGCCGGCGCCACCGGCTATGACGTGGGCGCGCTGAAGCGCCGGATCGCCGAGAGCGGGCTGTCGGTGGCCGAGCTGGTCGCCACCGCCTGGGACAGCGCGCGGACCTTCCGCGGCTCGGACCTGCGCGGGGGCGCCAACGGTGCGCGCATCCGCCTTGCCCCGCAGAAGGACTGGGAAGGCAACGAGCCCGCCCGCCTTCAGAAGGTGCTGGGCGTGCTGGAGCCGCTGGCCGCGCATGCCGGCGCAAGCCTCGCCGACACCATCGTGCTGGCCGGCAATGTGGGCATCGAGATGGCCGCGCGCGCTGCGGGCCATGACCTGGACGTGCCCTTCGCCCCGGGCCGTGGCGATGCTTCGGCCGAGATGACCGACGCCGACAGCTTCGCGCCGCTGGAGCCCGTCGCCGACGGCTTCCGCAACTGGCAGAAGGAAGACTATGTCGTCAGCCCCGAAGAACTGCTTCTGGACCGCGCCCAGCTGATGGGCCTGACCGCGCCGGAAATGACGGTGCTGATCGGGGGCATGCGGGCCATGGGCACCAACCACGGCGGCACCGGGCACGGGGTGATGACCGACCGTCCCGGCGCGCTGAGCACGGACTTCTTCGTCAACCTGACCGACATGGCGTGGAAATGGGTGCCCAAGGGCTCGAACCTCTATGACATCGTCGAGCGCAAGACCGGCGCGCCCAGGTGGACCGCGACGCGGGTCGATCTGGTGTTCGGGTCGAATTCGATCCTGCGCGCCTATGCCGAGCTTTACGCCCAGGACGATGGCACCGAGAAGTTCCTGCGCGATTTCGTCGCCGCCTGGACCAAGGTGATGAACGCCGACCGCTTCGATCTGGCGTAAGCGTCCTGTCATCGCACCGTCACGCCCGGGCCGGACCCCTCCGGCCCGGGCGTTTCCGTTCGCGCGTCCGTGTCCTGATAGGGCTTCGCCTGACCCGGCAAGCGCGCTAGTCTGTGCGCAGTGCCTTGGCCGGAAGGGGAGCCCGCATGACCGTTCTGAACCATATCCGCGCTGCGCTTGCGCCGCTGGCCGTTGCCGCGCTGCTGCTGGCCGCCCCGCCTGCGCGCGCAAACGACGATCCGGATGCGCACGCGCTCTCCGACGCCTATCTGCTGGAAGATCTCTTCGCGATCATGGCCGAGGAAGGGCGCGCCAACGCCGACACCATCCGTGACGACATGCTCGCCGATCGCTCCACCGGCGCGTGGGACCGCGAGATCGCGCGCATGTATGACCCCGCGCGGATGCACGCGGCATTCATGGCCGACTTCGCCGACGAACTGGCCGGGCAGCCCGACGTGACCCGCGCCGCGCTCGATTTCGCCGGAACCGAGATCGGCGCGCGGGTGCTGCGGCTGGAGATCGAGGCCCGTGAGGCGATGCTTGATGATGGCATCGACGCCGCCGCGCGCGATCAGGCGAGGGCCGCGCGCGCCGATGCGACCGAGCTTGTCGGGCGCGTGTCCGAGCGCATCGCCGCCAACGACCTGATCGAGGCCAACGTGTCGATGGGGCTGAACACCTCGCTGGCCTATTTCGAGGGCTTCAGCGCCACCGCACCGCGCGCGCTGCGCCTGTCCGCCGACGCGCTGGTCCCCGAGGTCATGGCGCAGGAGCCCGAAATCCGCGCCGAGGCCGAAGAGTGGCTCTACGCCTATTTCCTCATGGCCTATGCGCCGCTGTCGGAGGACGAGATGCGCGCTTATATCGAGTTCTCGGCCTCGGCCGAGGGGCAGGCGCTCAACACCGCGATGTTCAACGCGTTTCAGGTGCTCTATGTCGACATCTCGCGCGATCTGGGCCGCGCGATCGGCGAGGCGCTGTCGGGGATGGACCTGTGATGCGGCGTTGAGCGCGCCCCGCTGACGGGCTATGACGGCGCGAACCCACGCATCGGAGGAACGCGCATGAGCCTGGCACTGGTCTTTCCCGGACAGGGGGCACAAACCATCGGCATGGGGCAGGACCTGGCCCGCGCCGTGCCGCAGGCCCGCGCTGTGTTCGACGAGGTCGACGAGGCGCTGGGCGAAAAGCTGTCGACCCTGATCTGGGAGGGGGAGGCCGACGCGCTGACGCTCACCGCCAACGCCCAGCCGGCGCTGATGGCGACCTCGCTCGCCGCGCTGCGCGCGCTCGAGGCCGAGGGGTTCGACGTTGCGCAGGCCGCGTTCGTCGCCGGGCACTCGCTGGGCGAGTATTCCGCGCTCGCCGCCGCCGGCGCGCTGGGCGTGGGCGACGCCGCGCGGCTGTTGCGCATCCGTGGCCGTGCCATGCAGGAGGCCGTGCCCGTGGGCGAGGGCGCGATGGCCGCGCTGCTGGGGCTGGACTTCGCCACAGCAACCGAGATCGCCGCCGAGGCCGCGCAGGGCGAGGTCTGCCAGGCCGCCAACGACAACGACCCCGCGCAGGTGGTGGTGTCGGGCCACAAGGCGGCGGTCGAACGCGCGGTGGAACTGGCGCGCGCGCGCGGCGCGCGGCGCGCGGTGCTGCTGCCGGTGTCCGCGCCCTTCCACTGCGCGCTGATGCAGCCCGCCGCCGATGTCATGGCCGCCGCGCTGGCCGAGGTCACGTTGCACGTGCCACGCGTGCCGCTGGTGGCCAATGTGCGCGCCGAGGCGGTGTCCGACCCCGACACCATCCGCGCGCTGCTGGTCGAACAGGTCACCGGCTCGGTCCGCTGGCGCGAATCGGTGGCGTGGATGGCCGCGCAGGGGGTCGATACCTTCTGGGAGGTCGGCGCCGGCAAGGCGCTGTCGGGCATGATCAAGCGAATCGCCCGCGGCACCGAGACCCGCGCCATCGGCACGCCGGCGGATGTGGCCGCCGCGCTGGCGGGCTGAACCCGTCGCACCCCGAACACGCGCGACCCTCGTCGCGTGCGCCCCAGCCGGCGCCTGCGCGCGTGCGCATGTGCAACACTCGAAAGCACCGCGTGCGCGGCTGATCAGAAACCCCCCGTCAAGCCCTAATTAGGCGTTGACCTTTGGGGGTGGAATGCTTCAATTAGTCAAGCGCGGGAGGGGTGGCACAAGATGTAGCCCAAACCCCACCGATACAGGGACAGGTTCTTCGGTTATCGCCCCGATCCAGGGGCGCTTCTCCGTCGCGTGCTGACGCATGCGCGCCCTGTCTCGTTGTGTCGGCGGCTCTCCTGCCGGGAACACAGGCACAGGGGACAGGCACATGAAAATCGAGCGGAAATTCACCACCGAGGGACAGGACGCCTATGCGGCGCTCGAGTTCACCACCACCAAGTCGGAAATCCGCAACCCCGACGGGACGGTGGTGTTCTGCAACGAGGCGGTGGAGGTGCCGAGCGGCTGGAGCCAGGTGGCGTCGGACGTGATCGCGCAGAAGTATTTCCGCAAGGCGGGCGTTCCCGCGCGGCTGAAGAAGGTGCGCGAAAAGGGCGTGCCCGAATTCCTGTGGCGCTCGGTCCCCGACGAGGCCGCGCTGGCCGACCTGCCCGAGGACGCGCGCTTCGTGGGCGAAACCTCGGCCCGGCAGGTGTTCGACCGCATGGCGGGCGCCTGGGCCTATTGGGGCTGGAAGGGCGGCTATTTCACCACCGAATCCGACGCCCGCGCCTATTTCGACGAGATGCGCTTCATGCTGGCCGCGCAGATGGCCGCGCCGAACTCGCCGCAGTGGTTCAACACCGGGCTGCACTGGGCCTATGGTATCGACGGCCCCGGCCAGGGGCATTTCTATGTGGACCCGTTCACCCACAAGCTGGTGCAGTCGAAATCCGCCTATGAGCACCCGCAGCCGCATGCCTGCTTCATCCAGTCGGTGAGCGACGATCTGGTGAACGACGGCGGCATCATGGACCTGTGGGTGCGCGAGGCGCGGCTGTTCAAGTATGGGTCTGGCACGGGGACGAATTTTTCGTCGCTGCGGGCCGAGGGAGAGCGGCTGTCGGGGGGTGGCAAGTCCAGCGGTCTGATGGGCTTCCTGAAGATCGGCGACCGCGCG